>NZ_JAUSKL010000109.1 GCF_030646925.1 Candidatus Binatus sp.
CGCCTGCATGCAAGATTTGCATCCGATACATAGATTCGGATCGAAATCCACAATTCCGTCGGCGCGAGTATAGAGCGAGCGGGTCGGACAAATCTCGACGCACGGCGCGTCGTCGCAATGGTTGCAGCGCATCACGCCGAAATGCCGGTTAACGTCGGGAAATTCACCTTTCTCGATGTATTTGACCCAGGTGCGGAAAACACCCAACGGAACGTTCTGCTCTTCCTTGCAGGCGACCGTGCAGGCGTGGCATCCGATACAAAGATCCTGGTCAATGACGAAACCGTAACGCAAGAATCTACACCAGCCGGCGCGCTTGCCCGTTTGATTCCCGTGCTGTTACCGGGATTTTCTGGTTCCGTTGCACGCGTTGAATCATCTACCTAAAGATTCTCGCGCACAATGGCCTCGACGCCAGGCTCCGGGATGAACTCCGAGTGGGTCCGCCTCGGTCAATTTTGCATCATCAGGGCGGTTCTGGTGTGTAGATTTAACGTGCCGCACGGAACCTTAGGGAGCAGGAACATGGTTGCAAGACAAATTGCAAGGTTAAAGACTTTTAACAAGCTTTATGACTCGTTGGAATTATTAACATATCTCTGCCAAATCCTTTACTCGTGCGAACGGCCAAGCTTAGTCTGATGAGACTCAGAGCGGGAGTTGAGTCTCTTTTCAATTTTGATCGCGCAACAGCGCCTCTTCGGTAGATGCTTGTGGGGCTCCCGCGCTATCTGGGAGGTTCGGAGGAACTTATGAAGATGACAGGAAGAAGACGAACAGATTTTTGGCGAATAGGCCGCGGTATAATACTCGCGTCGTCAGCCACGCTTGCGCTCGCGTTTGCGATCGTAGTTGCTCAATCGGCTCTGATGCCCCGTGAAGTGGCGGCGATCGACGTCAACGGGCCCGCGATTCCGTCCAGCGGAACTGTCTCTGCCGGGCCCGCCGCATTACGAACGGCCGAGGACATGGCGCGCGATTCGGGACTTACAGCGAGTTCAAGCGTTGTAGATGGCGCAATTATCAATGCACCGACGATACCGCTTAGCGAATACAAATCGCTGAAAGCTTGGAGCGCCGAGCCTGTTGGTTCGAAGGGTCCGGGTTCCTCGGGACCAAGCGGAGCGTACGTTCCGGTGACCAAGGGAGTCAATTTTGCCGGCTCCGTGCAGGGTGAAAATGGCAAGAGTTTCGTGCCGCCGGATACGCACATGGCTGCCGGATTGGCAGAACTGGTCGAGACGACCAACTCCTCGATCGACGTCTTCAGTAAGGTGAGCAGCGGCACGCCGGCACTTCTGCGGACGACTTCGCAAAACGCCTTCACTGGCAGTGTGGATACCCTTGGCGACTCGCGAGTCATCTACGATCAGACAGCCAATCGTTGGATCATCACGATCGATGATTTCAGCGGCCTAACGAACGGCGCCAAGCCATCGTACTATTTGGCGGTGTCGAAGACCCCGTATGCGGCTGTAAAAACCGGGGTGGTCGGTTCTGGCTCCTTCTTTGTGTACCCGGTCTTCATCAGCACCAATCCGTCGGGTCTGTTCTATGACTATCCGCAACTCGGCATGGATCAGGATGCGATTCTACTCACCGCGAACATGTTCACTCCCTCTAGCTTTTTCGCCAACATGGTGCATTCGATCGCCAAGCAGAGGATTTACAATGGTCTTGGCTTCAGCTTCAGCATCTTTTTTGCTTCGGCAGCTTCCGGCACCCTAGCTCCCCCGATCCTTCAGAATTTTGACCAGAACCCGAATGACTACTTCCTTGCAGCTCCCGTAGGGTCAGGGAAAACTGCTCTTCACAAGTACACGATGAGCAGCAGCAGCCGGCGCCCGAACAACTTCACCGGGCCAATCAGCATCACGGTAGCGAGCTATACGACGCCGCCGCCACCAGCCACGCAGCCGTCTCCGTGCAATGTCGCGGCGGATCGTCTGGACACTCTCGACGGACGGTTTCAGAACGCGAGTTTCCAAGTCGGCAATAACGTCTGGAACGTACATACCCGTTCGGTTGGCGGATTTGCGAAACCCAAGTTCTACCAGGTTAACGCCGGCACCAATGCGCTGGTGCAGAGTGCGCAGTTCTTCAAGTCTTCCACCTCATTCGACTTTAACCCCTCCATTTCCGGCGTGAATTCGAGTGTTATTGTGAACTGGAGCGCGACCGATCCAGACCACGGCTTGAAGCTGATGGTCATGTTTGGTGGCAGGGTGTCGACCACTGCTCTCAATACGATTAGTGTGCGGGCGACCCCTGCATTCACCAGTCCCGCGTGCCTGACCGGAAGCTTCGATTCCAGGTTTGGCATGCAGCGATGGGGTGACTATTCGACAGTGTCGCTTGATTGGCAGTTTGCCGGAGGTAACGGCATCTTCTGGATTCTCAATGAGGACGCTCCATCAGCAAGTTGGGGCAGCAGAGGCGTCAGAGTCGGCAACTAACCGATACTAGAGTCAGCTCGAAAGGAAGGGCCGCTCGAAAGAGCGGCCCTTTTTCTATTTCGCTGGGCGCCTATCGATGCTCGCGCCACATTTTGCCCGCCGGCGATCTGACCCGAGGCGCGCGCAAAGCGCGGATCTTGGCCGAGGCGGAGATTGTCTCGATGCGCGCTCGGTAGTATCACTCGGCCATGCCGTCAGCCGCCGAAGCTACCGCCTCGCTATCATCCCGAAGCGAACTGCCGCCGGGCCCCGGCTTTATCGCTACGTTCGACTTCGTTCGCAACCCCTTTCGCTTCCTCGACAACTGCTCCCGCCGCTACGGCGAATGGTTCACGGTCCGCGTGCCGGGCGTATCGCCGTTCATCTTCACCAGCGATCCGGCGGCGGTGCGCGAGGTCTTCCTTGGCGATCCCGAGCTGCTGCACGCCGGCGAGGCCAACCGTCCGCTCGGCGCGTTCATGGGCGAGAAGTCGTCGCTGTTCCTCGACGGCGCGGCGCATCTGCACGAGCGGCGATTGTTGCTGCCCGCTTTTCACGGCGAGCGGATGCGCTCCTATGCCGACACGATGTGCTCGGCGGCGGACAAGGCGATCGCCAAGTTCCCGATCGACAAGCCGTTCGCGATTCATCCGTGGATGCGGAGTATCACCTTCGACGTGATCATGCGCACCGTGTTCGGTATAGACGAGGGCGGGCGCGGTTCCGAGTTGCGCGATTTGGTCACGCGCCTGTTCGAGATTTACACCGGGCGCGCGGGCACGCTCTTCGCCATGTCTGCGATGCGCGTCGATCTCGGCCCGTGGAGTCCGTGGGGCAAGGCTGTCCGCTTGCAGCGGCAAGTGGACGCGATTCTCTATGCCGAGTTCAAGTATCGCCGCGCCGAAGGAGTGAACGGCCGCGAGGATATCCTCTCGATGCTGCTCGAGGCGCGCGACGAAAATGGCGAACCGATGAGCGATCGCGTGCTGCGCGATGAGATGCTCACGCTGATGCTCGCCGGGCACGAAACCACTGCCGCCACGATGGCGTGGATCATCAATCGCCTCGTCACGCGGCCCGACGTGATGGAACGCGCGCGCGCCGAAGTCTTGAGCGTGCTCGACGGCGCGCCGATTAGTTCGCAACACGTCGGTTCGCTCAAGTATCTCGAGGCCGTCATCAACGAAACGATGCGCCTCGATCCGGTGATTCCGAACTTCGGACGCGCGCTCAAGGCGCCGATGAAAATCGCGGGACGCGATTTGCCGGCCGGCGTCATGATCGCGCCGTGCATCTACCTGGTTCATCGGCGGCCGGAGCTGTGGCCGAATCCGGATCAGTTCAATCCCGATCGCTTCATCGACGCGCGCCCGAGCCCGTACGCGTTCCTGCCGTTTGGCGGCGGCACCCGGCGATGCCTCGGTGCGGCATTCGCCAGCTACCAGATGAAAGTCGTGATCGCCGACATTTTATCCAAGGTGAATTTGAAGCCGGTGCCCGGATACGTCGCGCGCCCGCTCCGCCGCAGTATCGCGTTCGCGCCGAGCGAGGGGCTGCCGGTTATCGCGAGCCGGTTAGGCAACTGAATCTATGGCGGCGCCGAATTTTATCGTCGAGAAGGACGCCTCGATCACGACGATCACCTTCAACCGGCCCGAGCGGCGCAACTGCCTCGACGCCGGGATAATCCTCGAGTTCGAACGGCATCTACACGCCGTGCGCGACGACCGCGATTGCCGCGTACTGATCGTGACTGGCGCCGGGAGCGCGTTTTGCGCGGGCGCTGACTCCGCGATGTTCAAGAGCGACGCCGGCGCGGCCGACCAACGCCGTCGGATGGGCGAGTTTGGGCGGCGATGGCCGCGCCTGATTGGGCGCGCATTCGATGTGCTCGCAAATCTCGATCAAATCACGATCGGCGCGATCAATGGCTACGCGGTCGGCGGCGGATGGTCGTTTGCGCTGGCGTTCGATTTTGCGATCGCGGTCGAAGCGGCCGAGTTCTGGGTGCCCGAAGTCGATCTGAACGTGCCGTTTCGCGGCGCTCCGGCCAACGTGCTTTCCGCGCGGCTCGGTCCGTGGCGCGCGAAGGAAGCGATCCTGATGTGCCGGCATTATTCGGCAAGCGAACTGTTTGCGATGGGAGTTATCAATCGTGTCGTCAAGCCGGACGAACTGATGCCCGCGGCGCGCGAACTCGCGCTCACGATGGCGGCGAAATCGCCTGACGCGGTGGCCGCCTCGAAGCGCGGTATCAATGCCGTATTCTTCGGCCCACGCCAGTTCTGAATAATCAAGTAGCTATCCGATTCCGGGCGGTGTTTGCTCCGAATCGGAAAAGTAACGGATGATGGTTTTAGGGTACTTGCAGCCTTTTGAGCGCCCTTGAAATCAATGCCAGAAGCAACCATCCGTCCGAACCCGACCGCACACGACCGCGACGATTCCGACGATTCCGCGCGGCCCACGCGCACGTGGGTAACGGTAATCGTGGCGACCGCGGTCCTGTATTTTGCGCGCGAAATCCTGCTGCCGATCGCCGTGGCCGTGGTGCTGGCGGTGATCTTCAGTCCGATTGCGACCCGCCTCGAGCGCTTTGTCGGCCGCCTCGCCGGCGCTGCGATGGTCGTGATCGCCGCAGTCGGCGTGGTCGGCGCACTCGGTTATTTCATGACGATCGAACTCAGCGCGGTGGCGGTCGAGGTCGCCGGCTACCCGACCAATATCGCGAACAAGCTGTCCGGCCTTCAATCGATCACCCCGCCGTGGGTGCAGCGAATCGAGCAGTCGATCGAGGAAGTTCAGCGCCAGGTCGAACGATCGAGTCCGGCGCCCAAGGCGCGCAAGCCGCCGGTGATCGTCGCGCAGGCAACCCCCGCGCCGGTTACCGCCGCGCTGAAGCCGATCATTCCGCTGCTGTCGGCGATTGCGGAGATGGTGCTGGTGACCGTCCTGCTGTTTTTTCTGCTCTATGGCCGCTACGAATTGCGCGATCGAATCGTGCGGCTCGCGACCCGCGCGCGAATCGCGGTCGCGTCGCAGGCGATCGAAGCAGCCGGCGAGGCGGTCGGCCGCTACCTGCTGCTCTTCTCAATGATCAATCTGAGCTTCGGTATCGCGGCCGGACTGGTCGTCTGGATGCTCGGCTTGCCCAATCCGGCGTTCTGGGGCGCGCTCGCCTTCGTGCTCCGATTCATTCCGTATATCGGCGCGATGACGTCCGCGATTTTGCCGACGATCGTCGCCTTCGCGGTCTTCCCCGGCTGGGGCAAATCGCTCGAAGTGCTGGGCTCGTTCCTGATCATCGATCAGTGCGCCGCATGGTTGATCGAGCCTGTCCTGATCGGCCGCGGAATCGGCGTATCGCCGGTCGCGCTGCTGATATCCGTGATGTACTGGACGTGGCTCTGGGGGCCGACCGGGCTGTTGCTCGCAACGCCCTTGACGGCGTGCCTGAAAGTGGCGGGCGACTATATCCCGCAGCTCGGCTTCCTCTCGATTCTGCTCGGCGCCGACAGCACCCTCGAGGACTACCACGACTACTACCGGAGCCTGCTCGAGCTGGATCAGAGCAGCGCGCACTCGATCGCGATTCGTTACTGCGATGAGCACGGGCTCGAGCCGATGTTCGACGACGTTATCGCGCCCGCGCTCATCATGATGGGCGAGGAACGCGAGCAGGATCATATCAGCGAGGCGAACCAGCAGTTTATCGTCGATACCACCCGCGAGCTGATCGTGGAGCTGGGTAATCGCTACGCTAAGCCGCGCATGCGCGGCCGGGTCAGGATGCTCGGCATATGCGCGCCCAGTGAGTCGCACTCGATGGGACTTCATATCCTGTTGGAGTTGCTCCGAATCGATGGCGCCGCTGCGAGCTTCGTCGGCGAGAACAAGACCGCGGACGAAGTCCGCGATTTCGTGAAGCGGTTCGCGCCCGAAGTGGTATGCCTCTCGTGCACGATCAATGATTGCATGCCCGCCGCGGTTGAGCTGGTCAAGGCGATGCGAGCCGATTCGCCGCATCTGACTATAATCGCGGGCGGACGCGCGGCTCTGACCGATCCTGCGGCGCTGCTGAAGGCGGGATGCTCGCAGGTGTACGCCAGCCGCAACGAGGCGCGCCGCGCAATCAGGCGGCTCGCGTTTCAGCGCCGCCGCCGGGTCGCGATCGCGGAGCTGCCGCCGCAGCGCCAACTCGGCTAGCGCGCCAGAGCCAGAAAGAAATTTTCCGAAGCCCCTTACGGGTTTCGGGCTTCCCGTCCCATTAAGGATGCGCGCTACGCGCTGTTAGTAAGGGGCGATGGAGATCACCAGCGAACGAAAATCCTTGCTTGTCTGCGGCGTGCGTATCGGATACATGCGAAACACGAGTAGATCCCCAAATCGAGGAACCCATCGATGGCAGAATTGAAAAATCGCCAGTGGCTGCTGGCTTCACGCCCGCAAGGATTGATCAAGGAAAGCGATTTCCGCTGGAACGAAGCGACCACGCCGGCGCTCAAGGACGGCGAAGTGCTGCTTCGCAATCTTGCGTTTTCGTTCGACCCAACCCAGCGCGGATGGATGTCGATGGATACCTACATGCCCGCGATTCCGCTCGGCGAAACGATGAAAGCCGGCGCAGTGGGGCAGGTGGTCGAGTCGAAAAAATCGGGCTTCGCGAAGGGCGACCTCGTGCAAGGTCTCTTCGGCTGGGAGGACTACACGATTAGCGCCGGCGGCGGTCTGATGGGCCTGCAGAAGCTGCCCGCCGGCACCGATCCGCTGCTCGCGCTCTCGCTGCTCGGCACCACGGGGTTGACCGCATGGGTCGGCACGATCGACGTCGGCCAGGTCAAGGCGGGCGACACCTTCGTCGTGTCGGGGGCGGCAGGCGCGACTGGTTCGGTGGCGGGCATGATCGCGAAAATCAAGGGATGCCGCGTGATCGGAATCGCGGGCGGACCCGAGAAGTGCGCGTGGCTCACGAAGGAGGCCGGCTTCGACGGCGCAATCGATTACAAGAACGAGCCGGTCGGCGCGGCGCTCTCGAAGCATTGCCCGAAGGGAATCGACGTGTACTTCGACAACGTCGGCGGCGAGATTCTCGACCATTGCCTCGCGCGGCTGGCCGATCGCGCGCGGGTGGTGCTGTGCGGCGCGATCTCGCAATACAACGAGGCGCAGGGCGTCGCGGCGCATCCGCCGAAAAACTATTTCAACCTGATTTTCCACGGCGCGCGGATGGAAGGATTCCTGGTATTCCACTTCGCGCAGCATTTTCCGCAAGCAATCGCCGAGATGTCGAAGTGGTACGCGGAAGGCAAGCTGAAGAACAAGATCGATTTGGCGAACGGACTCGAGAACGCGCCCAAGACGATCATCCGCCTGTTCACCGGAGCGAACTTCGGCAAGCAACTGCTGAAGCTCGCCGACCCGGCCTGAGCGCGATGGTGACCGGATAGAATCGCGGCGGCGGAATCTTCCACGATGAGCGGCGAAGCGAATCTGTATCACGAAGGCGCGGCGCGCGTCGTCGAATGGATGATGCGCGACGGCCGCCACGTGACGCGGATGCGCGAGTTCGGCGACGAGATGTGCCGGCGGATCGCGGCGGCGGGAATCCCGCTGTGGCGCGCGTTGTGCTCCGTCGCGACGCTGCATCCGCAGATCGCGGCGACCGCTTATATCTGGCGGCGCGACGAACCGGGCGCCAAACGCATGACGGCCACCCACGCCTTCGAACGCGATCCCGCGTTTTCGACCAGCCCGATCGCCGAAGTCCAGCGCACCGGTATCGCGATCCGCCGCAAGTTGTGCGACCCGGCCTGTCCGATCGATTACCCGGTGCTCGAAGAATTCAGGCAGCAGGCCGGCACCGATTACGTTGCGATGCCGATGCTCTGTTCGAGCGGCGACGTCAACGCGATCACCTGGCTTACCGACCATCCGGGCGGTTTCACCGAAGCGGAAATGGCGGGACTCGCCAACGTCGCAAACGCGCTCGCGATTATCGTCGAGTTGCAGGCGACGCGCCGAATCGCGCGCCATCTGATGGATACCTACGTCGGCCATCGCACCGGCGAGCGCGTTCTTCGCGGCGCGATCACGCGCGGCAGCGGCGACGCGATTCGCGCCGTCATCTGGTTTTGCGATTTGCGCGGCTTCACCACGCTCGCCGATTCGATGCCGCGCGAGCGCCTGCTCGCGCTGCTCAACGATTACTTCGAAACGATGGTGAACGTCGTGACCGAGGAGGGCGGCGAGGCGCTGAAATTCATGGGCGATGCGATGCTTGCGATCTTCGAGCTGGGTGCGACCGAGGACCCCGCCGATCGATGCAGCGCCGCGCTCCGTGCCGCGCATTCGGCCGCCGAGCGAATCGCGAAGCTGAATCTCGAACGCCGCGCCGCGGGCGAGGCGGAAATTCACTACGGCCTCGCGCTTCATCTGGGCGAAGTAACCTACGGCAATATCGGATCGCGCACGCGGCTCGATTTCACCGTGATCGGGCCCGCGGTGAATCACGCGGCGCGGCTCGAAAAACTCGGCTACGAGCTCGGTCGCGCGGTCGTCACCTCGGCCAGTTTTGCGGCATGCTCGCCGGCGGAGCATCTCGAGAGCCTTGGCCTGCACAATCTGCGCGGCGTTACCGAAGCGCAGGAGGTATTCGCCCCGACGATCGATCGCGCACGCGCGTTTGCGACCTTGGAAAAATAGTCAGCTGACTCAGGTGGGCCACGATATCAAGCCGCCGGACTGTTTCGTTATGTTGCGTGGCGGCGACACTTGGAAGGAGAGCAGGGAGCCTCGGGGCAGAACGGAGGGAAGATCTTGTTCGCCGGCGGTATGAGCGCCGACGGTGGCGATCTGGCTTCGACCGAGCTCTACGATCCCGACACCAACACCATTGCGCCCGGCCCGGCAATGAACACCCGCCGCTTCGGACATACCGCGACGGTAATTCTGTCGGGAAAAAATGCGGGCAAGATTCTGATCGCCGGCGGCTAGAATGAGGACGTGGACAAAAATGGCGGAGGCATCTTCCTCAAGCTGTCTTCGACGGAGCTCTACGATCCGGCGACCAACACCTTTGCGCCGGGTCCTGAGATGAATTGGAGACGGCTTGACGCGGTCGCCGTCCAGTTGCCGCCCGCTTCCGTCCGGCCGCATTAGCAAGGCGTTGAAATTGACGGTTAGAGCGCGGCTGCGCTGACCCGGTTGGATTTCACCGTTATTGGCCCCGCGATGAATCAGTCGGCGCGTCCTAACCGGTTCGATTCGATTACAGTCGCCACGAATAGAGCAGGGCGCCGGACCTCAGTCGTCGATGCGCGGACCCGCCTGCATGTAGGCAATCGCCACACCGTCGAGCGGCGCGACAATCCGTGCAATCTGCCCGCCCTGGATTGCCTGCTTCGGCGACGTCGCCTCGAGGCCGTTGTCGCGCGCGACCGCGACCGCGCGCGCGATGTCGGCGCACATCAGCGCAACGCCCCAGCATCCGGGGCGATTCCGCGTCGGCGCCACCACCTCGATCACTGTCTGCTCCAGCTTGAAGAACGCCTGCCGCACGCCGTGGCCGGCCTCGCGGATACGCTTGCAGGGCACTCCGACGGCCTCATTCGCAGCGATTGCGTCTTCGAGCACCGGCGTCATTACGACGAGATGCTCGAGATACTCGACGGTATTCTGATTGGCGCCGCAGATCGCTCTGAGACGTTGCGCTCGCGATTCGAGGCCGAGCCGCGCGCCGGTAGCGCCGGTGATCACCCCGGGCAGCGACGACGCCAGCAATTCGGCATCGACGGTCGCTTCCGACCATCCCGGCAACGCGATCGCATTGCCGCGTATCGACGCCGATTCTCCGCGATCGCTGGCGCCCCAGATCCATCCGATAATTCCGCCGCCGCGTTCCGCCGCCTCGCGCAAATGATCGTTCAACGGTCCGCGGCTGTTTGAGTCCGCCGCCGCGCACAGATCGATTTCGATTGCGCCCGCCGCGAGCCGCGCGATACTCAGTCTGCCGCCCTCGAACGTCCCCGGCGCGACGCCGAATCCTGCCCGCCGCCAATTCTCGCGCGACGCCTCAAGGTCGCGTACCGCAACCAACATCCGCTCGATATATTCGATTTTCATCCCGGTGGTCCTCGGCCCGCTTCAGAGCATCCGTAGGCGCTCGACGATCGCGGGGCCGAATTGTTCGAAGTGCCTGGTATTCCAGGTATAGACCGCCTCTGCTCCCGCCTTCAGGGCGCACTGGGCAATCAGTGCGTCATAGATTGTGCCGCCAATTACCCCCGCGGCGCCGGCCTCCTTGATCGCAGCGTGGTATTCGTCGCCCGTGAGCGAGATGAGCTTCAGGCGCTCTCGAATGTTTTCCAGGAAGAGCAGCACCTGCTCGCCACTCAAACGATGCCGCCCGGGCAGACGGGTCATCGTCGCGTACACTTCGGCCAGACTATGAGCGGCGCAGCAATCCCGTTTCTTGTCGGCTTCGACAAACGCGTTCAGACTGCGCTCATGATGCTCATGATCCTCGAGAAAGACCGGAATCAGCACTGAGGTGTCGAAGAACGCCCTCACCGGCCTGGCCGGAGGTTTCGATCATTGCGTTCGCTTCGCACCTGTTCGAGTGTTTCCCGAACAGTCGAGGCCGACAGCGGTTCGCCGCAGTGGAAGACCCAGACCCCGCGCTTTTTTCGGAGCTCTGCTGTGCCGCGTAAGGGCCGCAGAGTAATGCAGTCGTTCAGGCTCTCCAGTTCCAATTGGTCGCCCGCGGCGAGCTGCAGTTTGTCACGCAGCGGCTTCGGAAGCACAATTCTGCCTAGTTTATCCATCTTCAGTTTGGCGATCATGCCGCCATTATGGACTGGAATTTGGCATTAGCAAATACCATCGGAGAAATCGTGCTGATTCTTTTCGACAATACCTGGACTCGCTTGCTTGGCGCGGAAGTCTTTATTCGCGTCGGCCTTGCCATGATAATCGATGTCTAAACGACTGGATTGGTGCCATGACAGAATGTAGCTTTATAAAGCCATCAGTTTTTCGACGCGAAAGGGGTGATCGATGAAGGTCTCGTGGCAGACGCTCCAGTCCGAAGCGCTTCAACGCCTGCAGGATTTGATCAGGCTCGATACCACCAATCCGCCGGGTAACGAGCGAATCGCCGCCGATTACCTCGCCGAGGCGCTGGGCGCGAATCAGATCAGTTCCGTGATTCGTGAAGGCGGGCCTACTCGCGCCAACCTGGTCGCGCGAATCGCCGGCAGGGACGCGTCGAAGGGCGCGCTGCTGCTCTCGTCGCATACCGACGTGGTGCCGGTCGAGCGCTCAGGATGGACGCGCGAGCCGTTCAGCGGCGAGATTTTCGACGGCTGTGTCTGGGGCCGCGGCTCGATCGACATGAAGTCGAAGTGCGCGATGGACCTCGCGGTGATGACCGCGATGAAGCGCGCGGGCGTCACTCCCGATCGCGGCGTGATCATGGCGGCGGTCGCCGACGAGGAGGCCGGCTCCGATCTCGGCGCGAAGTTCCTCGTCGAGCGGCATCCCGAGTTGGTGCGCGCCGACTACGTGCTCAACGAAGTGGGCGGCTTCACGGTCCATCTCGGCAGCCGGCGCTTCTATCCGATCCAGGTGGCGGAAAAGGGCTTCGTCACGATCAAGATGAAGGTCACGGCGCCGCCGGGGCACGGCTCGATGCCGCGGCAGGATACCGCGATCGCGCGCATCTCGGAGCTGATCACGAAAATCGTGCGCACCCCGATGCGCAAAAAGGTCTCGCCCTTCATGCGCCAGATGCTCGACGAGATAGGCATCCCGCTCGAATCGGCGGGCACGCTGTTCCAGCCGATGCTCGCGAACACGGTCTCGCCGACGATTCTGCGCGCGGGCTACAAGGACAACGTGATTCCCGGCGAAGCGACGATCGTGCTCGACGGCCGCACGCTGCCCGGCGAAGATCCCGAGAGCTTCATGGCCGAACTGCGCGAGATCGTCGGGCCCGAGCCCAGTTTCGAACTGCTCAAGACCGCGCCGCCAGCGGAAACCAGTCCCGACACGCCGCTGTTCAAGTTGATTCAGCGCCGCGTCGAGGCCGCCGACCCCGGCGCGCGCGCGATCGCCTGGATGATCCCCGGCGCGACCGACAACAAGTTTTACTCGAAGCTCGGTGCGGCGTGTTATGGATTTTCGCCGGTGAAGCTCGAGCCGCACATGCCGTTCGGCTCGCTCTATCACGGCAATGACGAGCGGCTGCCGATCGCCGGCTTCCACTGGGGACTAAGGGTTTACGCCGAAGTGGTGCTCGAATTTCTCGGGATCAAATTCGACGAAGTATTTAATTGATTGGGGGCGGGTTCGGTATAACCCGCTCGCCTCGCGGCGCGACAACGGAGCGTCGGCCTGAAAAAATTAGCGGGCGGAGCTGGTCTTTTCGCCCGCCGCGAGCGGCGTAAATGTCATCAGCAATCGCGACGGCTGCTCGAGCGGGATTACCGCGAAGTGCTCGACTGGCGACATGTTCAGCGTGATCGTCGTCGCCGACGAACTGCTCGAAACGTCGCAATCCTTGAAGATCGATTTGTCGAACACCAGATGCGTCTGCAGGCTCGCATCGGGCGTGACGTCCTTCAGCACAACCGTTGCCGTCGAGCCGCTCGAACTGCTATCGAGATGCTTTTCGAATTGCACCGGACCAGTCAAATCCAGCACGACCGTCAGCGGCGGGTCGTTCGCCGACAATCGAATCGTCTTCAGCGTCGCGGGACCGGTCGCCGGCGATTGCGATACCGATAGCGGAGGATCGGCGCGCTTGGGCGCGTCCGCTGGCTGCATCTCATGCAATGAAGGAGCGGATGCCTCCGGCGCGGCAGCAGACGCCATCACGGGAGCCCCGGACGCCGCGGGAGCAGCCGCGCCAAACATCGCAGCCGCCTGCGCTTGCGCGTTCGCCGCGACACTTGTCGCCGGCGCCGGCGCCGCAGTCATCGCTCCGACCTGCGCCTGCGCCGCCGATGCGATATCCGTCGCCGCGCCGGATTTGGCCGCCTTGGGAGCGGGCGCTGCCGCCGAACCGAGGTTCGGCAATCCGTCGGCGCCATAGGACGACGACGATGCCGCTCCATCCCTCATCCGGCCGCCCTCGTCGCGCTGCCGCACCACGACCTTGTCCGGCGTCACGGTTCCGTCACCGGGGTAACCTGTCTCTGCCAGCACCAGCGGCAGCGGGTCTTCTTCCGTATCGACCGGCTGATGCAGCTTGGCGAGTTCGGCGCGCCCCTTCTTCGCGTAGTTGCTATCGGGAAAATGCTTGTCGAGCGCCGCGAACGCTTGTGCCGCCGAGTATTTCTTGCCCTCTTTCTTGAGCGAGATGCCGAGTTCGTAGAGCGCGTCGGGCGCGACCGGACTGTCCGGATATTTTTGCATCAACTCGGCAAAGCGCGATTCCGCCGCGCGGAAGTTGGCGCGCTTGTAATAGTAATTGCCGACGACCAGGTAGTTCCGCGCCAGCATCTCGCGGCATACGACGATATGCTCGTGGGCAAGCTCGGCGAAACTGCCCTCGGGAAAACGCTGCTCCAATTCATGGAACCGCTTCAGCGCCTGCTGGGTCTTGGTCTGATCCTGGTCCTCGCGGCCCATCTGATCGTAGTAGCTCATCCCGATGTAGTAGGTGACCAGCTCGAGGTTCTTGCTGGTGGGATGCATGCGCTGGAAGTCGTCGAGCGAGCCGATCGCCTCCGCGTATTCTTTTTCCTCGTAGTGCGCGAGCCCGATCCTCATCTCGGCATCCTCGGCATACGGGCTGAAGGGGTATTCGTCGATCAGCTTCTGGTAATTCTCGATCGCCGATTTGTATTCCTTCTCGGCGAACATCATCTGGCCCTGCGCGTAATAGTCCTCGCCGGTCGGTTTCTTGCGGAGACTGCACGCGGCCACGAGCAGCAGAGAAAAAGCCACCAATATCAACAAAGCGCGCTTCATTTGAATGACGTGGGAAAGGTTAGACAACGATGTCGGGCAATGCAATGCAAGCCGCGGATGCGCCGCTGTGGAGAATCGATGGCCGGGACATTGAAAAACCGCGCTCTCGCGAGTTCTTTCCTGCTGCTTGTCGCCCAATTCGGGTTGAGTGGCGCACATCTAGGATAATCTAGGATGAAAATCGCTCAACGCGGTTTCCGAAATGATGCGGCAAAAATCGGCTTGCCGGCCGCGACATACTTGCGCGCGAAGCCCGTCCGCTCCGCGCCGGGCGCCGCTTCCGCGGCCCGGATCAATCCCGCCGCGTCCATCAGCGGGAAAATCTCGGACGCATAATCGCGCACGTCGGTCGCCACATACGCAATCGCGCCGGGCTCGAGCGTTCGATAAATGTTCGCCGCCAGCGTCGGCGTGAACAGCCGATGCTTCACGTGGCGCTCCTTCGGCCACGGATCAGGAAAATAAATGTGGAACGCGCTCACGCTCGAGGTCTCGAGCATCAGGTTGACCAGCGTGCGCGCGTCCATCCGCGCGACGCGCAGATTGTCGATCCCCGCGCGGCCGCATCGCACGGCCAGCACTCGCGCGATCGTGCCCGACAGTTCGACCGCGATAAAATCGCGCTCTGGAAACTCGGCGGCGCGCTCGATGATGAATTCGCCCTTGCCGGCGCCGATCTCGATTTCGATCGGCGCGCGGCGGCCGAAAATCGCGGGCGGATCGATCGCGAAGAGGTTGGGGTCGGACTGGAGCATCATCCGTTCGCCGATCTCGCGCGCCTGGGGATGTCCCCAGATGCGCGCGCCTTTTCTTAACCGCGCCATCGCTCCGCCGACGATAGCCGCCCCCACGATACTCCGCCATAAGCGCGCACATCCGGGACGAGGCCGCTCCATTCCACTCCCCGAGCGGAGGCTAAACTTTCCGTCATGCTGCGCGGACGGCTTCCGTCTTATACCTCCTTATACCTCGCCCGTTATTTTACGGGAGAGGGCGCCGAGGTCGCGGAACGCGACGAGGCAGGTGAGGGTGCGGGATCGCTCATCACAGCAGAAGATCCGGGACCCGTTCGCCTCCGCTCAGGCTGCGGCTCAGGGTGACAAAGTGGCGAGGCTGGCTTCTGCCGGATATTCACTCCGCCGCAGGCGCATCGAGTAAGAAGTGACGGTGATCCTTCGGCGGTTCGGGCCGTCGAACCGAACGTAAGGCTGTCATGATCGCATCTTTGGACGCCTATCTCGTGTAAGATTCAAAAATCCCCATGGATGCGATTATGCTCATCGATAAGCCGGCCGGGATTTCGTCCGCCGAAGTCGTCCGCCGCGTCAAGGCGCGCGTCAAGCCGGCGCGCGTGGGCCATCTCGGCACACTCGATCCGTTCGCCACCGGACTCTTGCCAATCATGATCGGCGAAGCGACCAAGCTCGCGCCGTTTATCGATGGTGGCGACAAAACATACGCCGGGTTAATCCGGCTCGGCGTCGAGACCGACACGCTCGATCGTGACGGCGAGGTCGTCCGCACCCTGGCAGTGCCGCAGATATCGATCGAGCTGCTCGACGACGTCGCGGCACAGTTCCGCGGACCGATCGAGCAGGTACCGCCGATATTCTCGGCAATCAAGCGCGCCGGGGTGCCGCTCTATCGGATGGCGCGGCGCGGCGACGCGGTCGAGCCGCCGGAAAAACGGCGGGTCGAGATCAAGCGGCTCGAACTGACGCTTGAAGGAGCCGACGCGATTCGATTCGTCGCGCGATGCTCGCCCGGCACCTACGCGCGCTCGCTGGCGCGCGATATCGGGCTCGCGCTCGGCACGGTTGCGCATCTGGAGGAGTTGCGGCGCACGCGCAACGGTTCATTCTCGATTGACGACGCGTCGCCGTTGCCTGACGTGCTCGCCGCGATGGATTCCGATGACGCCTCGATTCGCGCGATCAGCCTGCGCGACGCTCTTCCGGCGATACCGGAAGTCAGCGTCGATGAAGTCATCGAAAATCGGCTCCGCAATGGCGATTCGAGCGCGCTCGATTCGCTGAATTCGGCGTTCGCGCCGCGATTCAAAGTGATCTCGCGCGACGGCGATTTGATCGCGGTCGCGAAAGCGACCTCGCGCGCGACTGCGACGATCGAGCGTATCTTCAACGCCTCGGATTGACCGCGCTCCGCTGCCCGAAGCCGCGCGCGTCAGGCGCTGGTCGCCGCAGCCGCGGCCGGCTCAGCGCGCTTGCCCGGCTCGGTGCCGACCAGCAGGCCCTTGTCGAGGCGATAGACCGTATCGACGTAGCGCTCGGCGCGCGGATCGTGCGTGACCATCACGATCGTCTTGCTGAACTGCCGATTCAGGTCCACCAGCAGGCTTAAGATTTCCTCCGCCGATTTCGCATCGAGATCGCCGGTCGGTTCGTCGGCGACGATAATCGTCGGATCGGCGACGATCGCGCGCGCGATCGCCACCCGTTGTTCCTGTCCGCCGGATAGCTGGCGCGGATAGTGATCCATCCGGTCCGACAATCCGACCACGCGGAGCGCCGTCTCGACATGCGAGCGCCGATCCGCCTTGCTGAGATTCGTCAGCAGCAGCGGCAACTCGACGTTCTCGAACGCGGTCAGCACCGGAATCAGGTTGTAGAACTGGAACACCAGCCCGATATGGCGCGCGCGCCAGCCGGCGAGGTCGCGCTCCTTCATGCCGGTGATTTCCTCGCCGCCGACCGCAACCCGGCCGGTGGTGGCGTGGTCGATACCCGCGATCAGGTTGAGCATCGTGGTCTTGCCGGAGCCGGACGGACCCATGATCGCGACGAAGCGGCCGGCCGGAATCTGGATCGTAACATCGTCGAGCGCGCGCACTTCGAACTCGTCGCGCTTGTAAATACGAACTACGTGCTCGAGATCGATTGCATACTTGGCGTCCATCGCGACCTCCCTTTCACTCTTCTTGAGCAATCACTTCGCGGCGGCGCGAAGCGCGAATGCATCGAATTGATGTGCGATTCAACCTGTGACGACTAATCAGGATGCAGTGATTCGGCCGCGGATGGAAGCGCGCGCCGCACTAATCATCCGCCCGAAATTGCTCGGTCCGTCGAGCGGCGCAATCCGCGCGCCGGCCTCGCTGAGCGCTCGCATCTCGGCGGGTGCCGGCTCGCTGCCGACCACATAGTCCCAAAGCGGCGTCGTCACGCCGAAAATCTGGCCGGGCTTGTGAAAGTGATGCGCCAGATGGCGCGCCCTCAGCCGACTCTCGACACTGCCGATCGGTTTCGAGAAATGAATCCGGTAGTGGATCAATTCGTAGCACGCAAAGCCCGCGGCGATTCCTCCCAGGAAAATCATTCCGCGCGTCGCACCGAACAGATAGAGCCCACCCAGCAGCACTGCGAGCGTTGGAATCCACGCGCCCAGCGCAAACACCGCGCGCGGATCGCGATGATGCACCTGATGCATCGGCGTGACGAACGTCCGATGCGCATGGCCCATCACGCCGTGGATGACGTACTCGAGCATCGTCCACGCGAGAATCCCGGCCGCAAAAATGACGCAATCGATCATCATCGCAATCATGATCGTAGGTGCTGGAATCGCCGCGCGCAACGCAGCCGCTCGCTTGCACTGGACGGCGGCCCGAGCCCATCGACGCGCCGCGACGTTCGCTATTTTCCGACTCCGGTCAGCGTAACGTGCTGCGGCGAGTTGCTCGCATTGTTGATGATATCGAGCGTGTCGGTCTGCGTGCCGATGGAAGCGGGCGTGAAGGTAACGCCGATCTTGCAAGTCTTGCCTTTGGGCAACGCCTTCCTGCAGGTAGTCGAGCTGCCATTGACCTTGAACTCGGAGTTCTTTTCCGTAGCGAAGCTGAAGATGGAAGCATCGCCGGAGTTGCTTTTCGGATTTTTGATTTTGACGAACTTGATCTTGCTGGTCGCTCCTACTTTCGTCTTGAACTTAAGCACTGATGGCGATGCACTTAGCGGACCTATAGGAGTCGGCGTCGCGGTGGGAGAGGGCGTTCGAGTCGGCGTCCTGGTAGCGGTTCTAGTTGCTGTTCGCGATGCTGTCCTGGTTGCCGTTCTGGTCTGAGTCGGGGTTCGCGATGGCGTCCTGGTAGCCGTAGCGGTTCGGGTTGCGGTGCGGGTCGGCGTTCGACTCGAAGTCGGCGTCGGCGTCGCAGTTACTCCCTTACCAGAGAGACTCACGGTCGCTGGACTGCCCGGCGCAGCGAAACTGATTGATAGTGTCCCGGGAATACTGCCCGTGCCAGAAGGTGAGAATCTGACCTGAACCACACAGTTTGCACCCGGGCTCAACGAGGCACCACAGGTACTGGTTTGAGTATAGTCGGAAGTGGTCGAAATACCGGAGATAGTGATCGTGGCGGTGGAGTTACTGGTTACCGTCACATTCTGCGGTGCGCTCAATGTTCCTACCTGCTGGTTGCCGAAGCTGAGGCTGGTTGGTGAAACCCCGATCGCTGGCACGCCGGTTCCCGTGAGCGAAGCCGTTTGAGGGCTGCCGGACGCATCGTCGGTAACGGAGAGAGTCCCGGTCCTGACGCCACCCACCGTCGGCGTGAAGGTCACGTCAATCGAGCAACCTGCAAGCGGGGCTATCTGGCTTCCGCAAGTGTTGGTTTGCGAGTAGTCGCCGCCGCTGACCGAGATATTCGAAATGTTTAGCGGCACCGCCTGGAAATTCTTAATTACAAACGACTGCTTCGCTGTCGAACCCAGCGCGATACTGCCGAAGTTCTTTGAGGATGGAGATAACCTGACCCCGCTCGGCGAGCTTTCGTCATACTTAAGCACGCGATTGTTACGGGAATCCGCAATGTGGACGTTGCCCTGAGAGTCGAGTGCTACGGAAAAGGGGAGGCATAAGCTGTCCGCGGAAGGGGCAACGCCGCCCCTATTGCAACCCTGTTTGAAGAAGTCAGATTGTCCAAAAACAGTCGTTGGCTGTCGGCTCGACAGCGGAGCATCGAGTTCCAGTACGCGGTTGTTACGTCTATCCGTAATGAAAAGCCGTCCGAATTTATCGGTCGCCAGACCACTCGGGCCGCATAAGGTCGTTTGACTGGCCGGGCTGCAGTTGGTTGCGAAGGTGCCATAGACGCGGTCCGGCACAACGCCGGTATGAAGCGGATCGTCAAACTCGAAAACGTTTGTTTGTGGACTCGAAACATACAGATTGCCAAACATGTCGACCGCCACGCCAGCGGCGCCGTATACCCCAAACTTTAAATCTGGGGCAGTCTTTGTAACCGGAGCGTTGAACTCAAAAACGAGGCTAGTATTCGCGTTCGTAAACCAGAGATTTCCTGCAGGGTCAAAAGCGATACCGCTTTGTTGTTGCATGCCGGGAAACGTGCTGTCGCGGAACACCCAGTCAGCCACTCGATCAGTCGTATAGGGCGAGTCGAAGCGCAGCAGTCGTTGGTTCCCGGAGTCCCCGACATAGACGTTGCCGGCGGGATCCACACCTACAACGGTGGGATGATTAAGATTTGATAGTCCACTACCCGACGCATTGCTCAGCAAATCCGGTTGTCCCAACACCAAATCTGCCGCGGTCCCATTTGCGAACGCTGAAGCGTCGCTGTAGCCGAGAACTCGGTTGTTTATCGAGTCTGCTATGTAAAGTCGATTGGGTGTGATGCTCATGTCCAGCGCGATGCCTTGAGATGAATACAATTTCTGCCCGTTGAAATTGTCTGTCGTGTCGTGGGTAAAATCCGCCTGACCTAGTACAAGGTCCGCGTCCGCGCCATTTGTGGCGGGTGCAGTGTAAGCAAGAACCCGATTGTTGGTAGAGTCCACGACGTACGGATCGTCATTGCCGTCAAAAGCTATGCCTGACGGTGTGCACAGGCTGCCAGCTGAAATTCCTCCCGCGTTACAGGTTGTATTAGTAAAGCTGCCGCCCTGTCCGAGCACAAAGCTCGCCAAAGTATTCGCGCCGAATGGTGCTTCGAACTCCATGACGCGGTTCTGATTTGATACCCAGAGATTTCCGCTCGAATCGACCGCAACGCCCGCGGGCGCGCACGTGCTACCGACATCTGGCCCGGCACATCCGTTTGTTGTGAAGGTCCCATTCTGGCCGAATACCCGATCGGCCACCGCGCTCGTGAGAGGCGAATCGAATTCCAGCACCCGGTTGTTGCCAGTGTCGGCCACAAAAAGATCTCCCGAGGAATCCAGAGCGAGGTAGCTTGGACCGCTCATACTCGAGGCGCTCAATCCTCCATGATTAGGGTCGCCGGAGAAAAAGTCCGGCTGGCCGAATACTCTTGTCGGCTGCTTACTGACTAAAGGATTGTCGAATTCGAGAACGCGATTGTCTTGATCCGAAACGTAGAGATTTCCGGCGGTGTTCACAGCGACGCCGAAAGGAAAACAAAGCTCCGTCACCGTACACTGGCCAGATGTCACAAAATCGGAAGCCCCGAAAACTCGATCCGCCACACTATCCGTCGTGAACGGGGAATCATACTCGAGCATTCTGTGGTTACCCGAGTCGACTATGTACAGGTTCCCCGCGCCATCAACCGCCAATGTCGTTGGATTCCATAAAGTCGATGCAGAGACAGGGGGCGGATTTGGATTCGGTGTGTAGAAATTGGGTTGGCCGATTACAATATCTGCCGCGGATCCGTTGGCGAGCTTCGTGACATCGCTGTAGCCAAGTACTCGGTTGTTAGCGGAATCGGCGACATAAGCGCGGTTCGGCGTGACGCTGGTGTCTAGCGCTACCGCCTGAGGCCCGTTGAGGCCAATCGCGTCAGGATAGTTTGGAGCGTTATGCGTGAAATCAGGTTGTCCGAGTACGCGATCGGCGGTCGTGTCGTTGACCACTGCGGACGCGGTGAAAGCTATTGCGATCGCGATTACCGCAAGCAGCAGGGTCAATCGAAATCTGACTTGCCTGTTCAGTGGAATCTCCGGACTTTAGGGACGCAGGCAAGCTATCACCTGGACTGTGCTCGATATACCAAATGCACACGGTATCTCACTAACGCAGCCGCTCGATTGCATCGGCGGCGGCGGCGCGGGGAACTTGACCTCCTATTCTGGAATGGAATAGTCTGGTTACGAATAGGAGGTCACCCCCATGTACGATTCCGACAATCCATTTCTGAACGGCAACTATGCGCCGTGGCGCGAAGAGGGCGAGGCCTACGATTTGGAAATCGAGGGCGAGTTGCCGCGCGAGCTAAACGGCGCGCTGTATCGAATCGGGCCGAATCCGCATTTCATGCCGGCCGGGCGCTATCACTGGTTCGACGGCGACGGGATGGTGCATGCGTTCATCCTGCGCGACGGACGCGCCGCGTATCGCAATCGCTACGTGCGCACCGACGGGCTGAAGGCCGAGATGAAAGCCGGGCGGGCGCTCTTCGGCGGACTTATCGAGCAGCCGCGCGAAATGTCGCCCGATGTGCCGCCGTTCAAGAACGCGGCGAACACCAATATCATCGGCTTCAACAATCGCTTGCTCGCGCTCTGGGAGGCGGGCCTGCCGCACGAGCTTAAGCCCGAGACGCTAGAAACGATCGGCCTCTATGACTTCGGCGGGAAAATTTCGGGGCCGGTGACGGCGCATCCGAAGTTCGATCCGGCAAACGGCGATCTGCTGTTCTTCGGCTATCAGCCGTTTCCGCCATACGTGACGTGGTATCGCGCGGGCCGCGACGGCAAGCTGCTCGAGACGCGCGCGATCGAATCGAAAATTCCGGTGATGATGCACGATTTTATCACCACCGATAACTACGCGATCTTCTTTGTCTGTCCGTCGGTGTTTCATATCGAGAACGCCGGGCAGGGCAAGCCGCTGCTGATTTGGGAGCCGCAGCATGGCACCAGGATCGGCGCGATGAATCGGCATACGGGCGACGTGAAATGGTTCGAGGACGAAGCGTTCTTCGTGTTTCATTTTCTGAATGCGTACGAGGAAAACGGCTCGCTGGTCGTCGATGGATGCCGCATGAAGGCGCTCGACATGACGGGTACGTCGTTCGGCGGGAATCCGCCGATGCCGTGGCGATGGAATCTCAACCTGAAGGACGGATCGATTCGGCAAAATCAGATCGATGAAGTGTCGGGCGAGTTTCCGCGGCTCGATGAACGCCTCGCGGGAAGGAAGCATCGCTATGGATACTTCGCCGGCGGCAACGCCGACGAGCGCACCAACGAACCGGGCTTCCAGGCGCTGCTGAAGCGCGACTATCAGACCGGCAAGCTGGAGCAGCATACGCTCGGGGCGAACTTCGCACCGGGCGAGCCGGTGTTCGTGCCGCGCGACGCCAAGTCGGCCGAGGACGACGGCTGGGTGCTCGCGGTGTGGTACGACTCGGCGCTGAATCGCAGCGAGATGATCGTACTCGACGCGCAGAACTTCACCGGCAAGCCGGTGGCGCGGGTGAAATTGCAGCATCGCGTGCCGTGGGGCTTTCACGGCAACTGGGTGCCTGCGGTGGAAGTGCGGGGCTGATCGCGAATCGAGCGAAGGCGAGGGCGGTTACCAGGGGATAGGTGTGAAAAGGGCGACGAAAAAAGCGCGCGTATCGCGGGCGCGCAAGTCAATCAAGCGGGGCGCGCGGAGCGGCGAGATCGAAAAACGCGGCTTCACGCGTCCGCCGCCGCGCAAGAAGACCACGCTTGAGCACGCGCTGCTCGGATTGATCGCCGAGATGCCCGGAATCAGCGGCTACGACATCATGAAGGTGTTCGACCTGTCGATGACGCATTACTGGCACGCGCATCAGGGGCAGATTTATCCGACGCTCGAGCGGATGGTGCAGTTGGGCCTGATCGCCAAGCGCGACGTGATCCAGACCGATCGGCCGAACAAGCGGCTCTACACGATCACGCCGGCGGGTGAGCGGGTGCTGGTCGGATGGCTTGGGAGTCCGTTCGAGGGCGTCGCGCTGAAGCATCCGCCGCTGCTCAGATGCCGGTTCCTGGGGCATCTCGGAGCCGACGGCGCAATCGAGATGCTTACGGAAGAACGCGAGGGATGGGAGCGCTACCTGAAAGTTTATCTCGAGCTGGAGCGCGACTACTTTTCCGGCAACAAGGCTCATAGCAACGTCAATGCGATGTTCTCGTGGTTCACGCTGAAGCGCGGGATCGATTGGATGAAGGAGAACATCCGATGGTGCGACTGGGCGATGGACGAGATCGAGGGCAATCGCAAGCTGTTCCCGGCGGTCGACATGCGCGCGGGACTGAGACCGATCGTCCCGTTCGATCTGGCGCGCCACGGCGAGCCGCGCGTGAGCTTCGCGGAATCGCAGCGAAGGCACGCGGGAGATGCGGACGAGGATGATGAGCCCGCCGCTAGATTAGCAGCAGAGCGCGTTGATCGCGGGCGATAGCAGACTGGCGGAGAGGATTGCCGCGCAGCTTGCCGCTATCGTGGTTGAGCGGCGCCATCCCCACCAGCTTGGCGACTTCGGCGCGATTGAGCCGGCCCAACTCCGGCAGCCGCGCGAGCAGTGCGCTGCACAGCACCGGCCCCACCCCTGGGCACGCTGCGCAACAGCGCGCGCTTATCGCTCCAGATCGGTGAACTTTTGATCGCCTGGTCGAGGTCGGCGTGCTCGGCATACTGCGCCAACAGCCGCGCGTCGAGCCGGTCGGTCTTGGCCAGCTGCCCGATACTGCGCGCGTAGTCCCGCACCCAGCGCGGGTTGACCACCAGCACCGGCAGCCCGGCCCGCCGCCGGGTCGGCGCCGCCACTCCGCGCCGATCATTGGCGAGGCTCAAGCGCTCGCCGCTCGGCCGCACCGCCAGCTCCAGTCCTTCTTTCGCTACGTCTACTCCCGCGTACACCTTCGGTGCTTCCCTCGTCGCCTCCGCCGGCGCCGGCCGAGTCCCGCCTTGCACATTCCGAGCTCGCCGCATAAAGGCGGCTCCTGCGACTGTTCGGACTGTCGTCCGGCTAAATTTGCGGCGCGCCGATTCCTGCTCACCCGCGGCCTCCGCCGACCCAGGGTGCTGCGATCTGCCGCGCCGCCTTCTATCTTGCGCAGCACTCTTCGAGATACAAGGGTGCTGCATCGCGCGTCGGAGAAAAAGATCTTGGATCCTACGCGACGCGATTGATTTTCGGCGCCGTCGGAATCGCGCCGCCGCCCATCACCGCCTCGAAGAATCGCCTCAACTCATCGCGCAATTCACCCAGCGCGATTCCGCGATGCACCACCGGCATCGAGTCGATCTTCGCGGATGATTTCGCGTACAGACTTCGCGCGCCGTCGAGATTCCCCCTCTGCGCGTGCAGGATAGCGACCGCCGCCTGAATCATTCCCTGCAGAAAGAGCTTCTCGTCACCTTCCGCGCGCAGCCAGATTTCTTCCCACACTTCGTGGCATTCGAAGAATCGGCCTTCGTTGAAAAGCTCGATCCCGCGCTCGAAAACTTCCTGATGATGCGAACGCGTCACGCGATTCAGGTCGCCGATCGATCGATCCATTTCTCAATCTTAGGCGGTCGATAAGCCGCCAAGCGATCAAGCATCGCGATCGGCTCAGTCTCGACCAGCAGCATCCCGCGATGCTGACTGCGAAGAAATCGTTCATCGACGGCGTGATCGAGGAACGCGAGCATTTGTGTGTAATAGCCGCCGACGTTGAGCAATCCGCAGGGCTTCGTATGCTCGCCGAGTTGCGACCACGTGAGCACTTCGAAGAATTCGTCGAGCGTGCCGAGCGCACCGGGCATCGCGATGAACCCGTCGGCCAGATCGGCCATCGCCGCCTTGCGCTCATGCATCGAGCGCACGACGCGCAGATCGGGCAATCCGCGATGCGCCACTTCGTACTTCACCAGCGACTCCGGAATCACGCCGACCACGTCGCCACCAGCCTGCAGCACCGCGTCGGCGATAGCACCCATCAGGCCCACGCTCGCGCCGCCGTACACGAGGCCAATCCCGCGCGCGGCCATCGCACGCCCAAGATTCACCGCCGCATCGATGTATTCCGGTGTGCGGCCCGGACTCGATCCGCAAAACACGCAGACGCGCTTCAACTCCACGAAAATCTCTCAGGTCTTGGTCGTGCCCGGCTCGAGCTCGACGCCGCACGGCACCAGCACTCGCACCACCATGTTGTAGAAGGCTACGTTCTGCACGAGTTCCATCAGGCGGCGCGTATCGAGAAAATTTTTGAGCGCATTCCAGGTTTGATCGGTGACGCGAACGTTGCTCGTCGCCTCGACCGCATAGCGCATCACGGCGCGTTCTTCATCGCTGAAGAGCGGCGATTTCTCGAAGTCGGCGAGCGCCTCGAGTTTTTCGCGCGCAACACCAACTCGGCGCGCGAGATTCCAATGATGCACAAATTCGTACTGCGCATCAGCCAGCCGTCCGACCGTGAGCAGCGCCAACTCGCGCAACTTCGGATCGAGCTCGGTGCCGTTCCGGAGTTCGCCGCCGAGCGCAAGGAAGCGCCGCAGCAGGTTCGGCGTATGCGCCAGCGTGCGGAAGATATTGCCCACGACGCCGCCGCGCTCGCGCGCCAGGTTCTCGAAAATTTCGCGGTCGCCCTCGGCCAAATCCTCAAGATTCAAATACGGTACTCGCGCCGCCATCGCTGAGCCTCCTGCCGCTTAGATGATGCTTACATGGCGACACTAAACGAGCGATCGCAAAGTTCGCAAGCGCGCAAAAAGAAAAGCGGCGATGCGCTATCCCGCACCGCCGCTCGTGAGATCATTGGATTCCGTGTGCGGCTACGCGAACAGCATCTCGGACATCGCGCCGCCCGGCGGAATCATCGGCATCACCGCTTCTTCCTTCGGGATCACGACGTCGATCAGCACCGGCCCCGGCGTCGCGAACGCTTCCCTCATCGTGGCGACGAGGTCCTTCGACTTCTCGACACGAAAGCCGTGCGCGCCGTATGCATCCGCGAGTTTGACGAAGTTCGGCACCGACATCGTGGAGTAGGAATAGCGCTCGGCGTAGAACTTCTCCTGCCACTGGCGCACCATCCCCAGGACATAATTGTTCAGGATGATCACCTTGATATCGACGCCGTACTGCACCGCGGTGCCGAGTTCCTGGATGTTCATCTGGATCGAGCCGTCGCCCGACACCACGACCACCTTCTTGTCCGGCGCCGCGAAGGTCGCACCGATTCCCGCCGGCAGCCCGTAGCCCATCGTGCCGAGTCCGCCCGAGGTCAGCCACGAGCGCGGATGCTCGAACGGGAACATCTGCGCCACCCACATCTGATGCTGCCCCACGTCGGTCGCGACAATGCAGTCGCCCTTCGTGATGTTATGCATCTCGGCGATCACGTCATGCGGCGACACGTCCTCGCCATGTTTGCCATTCTCGTAGAGTGGTTTCTCCTTCTTCCACTGGAGAATCTGCTGATGCCATTTCGACCACGCCACCCGCCGCCGCGCGATACTCTCCCGATTCTTGATCAAGGAGAGCATATCGCCGAGCACCGACTTGATATCGCCGACGATCGGAATATCGACCCGCACATTCTTCGAAATCGACGACGGATCGATGTCGATATGAATGATGGTTTCGGCCTTGGGCGCGAACTCGGAGATTTTTCCGGTCACGCGATCGTCGAAGCGCGCGCCGACCGCGATCAGGCAATCGGTGTTGCACACCGCGGTGTTGGTGCCATACGAACCGTGCATCCCGAGCATCCCGAGCCGCAGCGAATCCGACGCCGGATACGATCCGAGTCCCATCAGCGTTTCGGTGACGGGAATCCCGAGTCCGTGAATCAGTTCGCGCAGTTCGGGCGCCGCGCCGGACCATTGCACGCCGCCGCCCACATAAAATAAGGGAGTCGAACTTTTTTCGATCGCTTCGATCGCGCGCTCGATCTGCCGCGGATTGCCGCGAATCGTCGGCTTGTAGCCGCGCAACTCGATCTTGTCGGGATACTTGAAGACGTGCTCCGCCATCTGCACGTCCTTCGGCAAATCCACCACCACCGGCCCGGGCCGCCCGGTGCCGGCGATATAAAATGCTTCCTTGATAATTCGTGCGACGTCCTTGACGTTCTTCACGAGGAAATTGTGCTTGGTGCAGGGCCGCGTGATGCCGACGAAATCGACTTCCTGAAATGCGTCGTTGCCGATCATCGCGGTCGAGACCTGTCCCGACAGTACGACCATCGGCGTCGAATCCATGTACGCGTCGGCGATCCCCGTGACCGCGTTGGTCGCGCCCGGCCCCGACGTCACGATCACGACTCCCGGCCGTCCGCTGACGCGCGCATAGCCCTCGGCCATGTGCGTCGCGCCTTGCTCGTGGCGGACCAGTACGTGCTTGATCGGCGAGTCCAGCAGCGCGTCGTAGGTCGGCAGGATCGCACCGCCGGGATAGCCGAAGATGGTGTCCACGCCTTCGGCGATCAAGCTCTCGATAACGATTTGTGCTCCCGTCAGTTTTTTCATTATTTGACCGGCTTCCATGGCCGAATTGAGCCTTCCAAGGTACACCAAGCGCCGATAGCGGCACAACTTATGCCCCGCGATGCTCGCCTGGATCAGTCAGCTAAGCTTGCTCGATGAAAATCCGGATTCTCGAGCGCGCTCAGATCATCCCGCTCCCGCTCGACGAGACGTTTCGCTTCTTCTCCGATGCGCGCAATCTGGAACGACTGACGCCGCGATTTCTGAACTTCAAATTTCTATCGACGCCGCCCGAGGTGATGCAGACGGGCACAATCATCGACTATCAGATCAGGCTGTGCGGCGTGCCAGTCCATTGGTGCACGCGGATCGAGGCGGTCGAACCGCCGCATCGATTCGTTGACGTGCAGGACAAAGGTCCGTACCGATTCTGGCGTCATACCCACACGTTCAGGGACGCCGGCAACGGCACGACGGAAATAAAGGATCGCGTCGAGTATGCGATGCCGCTCGGGCCGCTCGGCGAATTCGCGCATCGATTGTTCGTCGCGCGGAGCTTGCAGCAGATTTTTGATTTTCGGAGCCGCGAACTCGTCGCGATCATGCTCGCGGACCGCATCACCCAATCGATGCCCTAATCCGCGCCTCGCTTCATACTTGCGCCCGCCGAGGACCGGGCGACCTTCTGTCATTCCCGCGCGTGGCTGCCGCGCGAGGAATCCCGGCTCCGATTAAGCATCGCGGTTGTTCGACACGCTTGAGCGATCGCACAACCTCTGCGTCAAACTCTTTGTCATTCTGAGCGTAACGAAGAATCCCGGATCTTTTTCGGGGCTTTTGTTCACGCGCCGACTGCACCCTCACCCGCCTTGTCGCTAACGCGCTTCGGCGGCCTCTCCCGCAACGAAGCGGGCGAGGCAAATTCGCGCCAACTCTAAGACAAGCGAGGAATCCCGGATCCTTTGCTGTGTCCCACGTGGTTTAGGGTTCCCCGTGGCACAGGCTTTAGCCTGTGCGTCTCCTGCGATCAGAATGACAACGCTTGCCGCGTTCGCTCGCTGCTGAAATTCATAAACCTCAGTAGTGCGATGGCGGAGCGAAAACACCGCCGCCAAGCTCCGACGACGTCACCTCGAAGTTCTGGCCTAGCGCAGCGAACATCCCGTGAATCGTCATCGTCTGTCCGGGTTCGATTTTATCGAAGACGTTGGCATCCACGCCAGTGACCTTGAAGTTGGGACGGTACTGGCGGACGAGTTGCCAAACGTCGGGCCATCGAATCCGATTGTTCGGATCGTCCACGTAGGCGTCCTTCAGGATGAACTTGTAGATCTTGGCGCCGACACCCATCGTGACGACCTGCTTGTTGCCGTAGATTTCGCCAGGCCCCGGCTTCTCGACGATTACCGTCGTCGGCAGCGGCATCCCCATCATGCCGAATTGCGCTTGCGCCGCGGACGCGAGCACGATCGCGCACGTCACCACGATCGCGGCGAGAAAATTCTTTGATGCTGGGATCCTCATAATGCCGCTCCGATGGCTCCTGCCTCAAATCATAGGTGCCGCGTCCATCGCCAGGCAAACTACATTTTTTGCGAGCGTAGCTTGGTCAGGCCAATCGGACCGGAGGCTCGCGCGCGTGAGTACGCCGCTATGCCAGACTGCGTTCCTCGCCGTCGCGGCTCGCGATTGAATCCGCTCGCGACATGTCCCTGATGCGCGCCTGAAAATGTGCCGATGAATTCGGCGGGGTCGAGGCCTCGTCTCGCGCGAGGTGGCGGAAGCATCCGAAAAAATCGACGAAATCCTGCCGGCTGCCTCTCACCCGCAGGAGCCCCTCTTCAACTGCGCGTTCGGGACTGAGCTCTCCCCGCGCGACCAGGGTCCAACTTTCCGCGCCGCAATAGATCGTCAAATCCGGCTCCGCCAGATTGCCCTGTCCGCTGATGCATCTGCCGTCCTTGATCTCGATGTAATAGCTGCCGGGTTCGCCCGACACCACGAACTGCGCCGAAAGCGCGTGAGAGCCCGCGCCATTCTTCCTGAACAGAAACGGCAACCCCATCACGAATGTCTCGGCCGGAATCGTCGCGAGTCCCATCCGATAAATAAAAGCGGCCGGAAACGCGCTGCTCAGAGGTCCAATCATCGCAACGATCAGGTACATCGGCCAAATCGCAACTGCGCTCGACTGCCACAGGAACGATGCCGCCGCGAGCATCGCAAACGTGATTCCCCAGGTGGCCGCGACTGCTTTCGTCGCGCGGGCGAAGGCGCCGCTCTTCTGCAGCCAGGCCGGATACGCGCGCTGCATCCAGTAGGTCGTGAATGGCTCACCGCCGAAGAGTTGCGGCAGCACCGCGACCGCCGCGCCCGACGCATACAGCCACGCCGTCGCGTGACTCACGAACTCGTCGATCATCCCGGAAAGCGCCGCGACCTGTCCGCCGAACAGGAACACCAATACTGCGATGTCGAACGTCTTGGTCTCGCCGGCGGCGCTCGCGGCAAAAAGATAGATCACCTCGGTCGCCTGTCCGAGCAACAGCGACGGGATGAAGCCGAGGTTCAGTACTTCGAGGCCAAGCGCAAAGGCCAGCACCGACAGCGCGCTGCCGAAATAGTAGAAGAAGCCGCGCCAGATGAATCCATGCTGCGCTCTCGCCGCATCGGCGCGATCGGCCAGCGAGAGCGATACCTCGGCCGCGGTCCCGCCGCCCGCGCCAGCGTGCAACGAAAAGGTCGCGTTCTCTCCATAGAAGGCGCGCAGCCGTTCGCGCAGATTCGATAGTCCGACGCCCTCGCCCGGTTTGCGGCTGTTGCGGATTCGATCGATCCCGACGCCGTCGTCTTCCACCCTGATGCAGAGTGAATCGTTCTTGCGCCACGCCGCGATCGAAATCGTCCCCGCGCAGGTTCCGTTGAGCAGTCCATGGCCCACGGCGTTTTCAACCAGCGGCTGAATCAACAGCGGCGGCACGTGAATCTCGCCGACGTCGGGCGCGATATCCGTATGCACGCTGATTCGATTCCCCGAGCGCGCCTTCTCGAGCTCGAGATACGACGCCACCGCGGCCAGCTCCTCGCTGAGCGGCGCCATCCGCGCGCGGCTCGCGCCCAGCGAGTAGCGCAGCACGCCCGCCAATTGCAGGATCAATTTTTCCGCGCGCTCGGGCTGAACCGCGGCAGCTTCCGCGATCACGTTGAGCGAGTTGAAGAGAAAATGATGATTGAGCTGGCTGCGCAACGCCTCGAGCTGCGCGGTCAGCGCCAGTTCCCGGAGCCGGAGCTGCTCCTGGCTCGCGCTGTCGAGCGACAGTCCGCCGAGGATCATGTACAGCGTCGCGCCGCAGATGACGATCACGTTCACGATCATCGGCGAGTGGGCGAACTGGCTCGCAACGTCCGGCTGCACGTCGCCGAGATACAGCCAGATATAAAACGAGGCCAGCATCCCGTAGCCGAACAGCACGATCCCCAGCATTAGCTGGACCAGCAGCCGCAGCAGCAACACCCCGCGCAGCCGCGGCATGATCCATCGCCACGCAGAGAACGTGATCGCCGCGAACACCGCAGCGTTGATCAGGTGAAACTTGGTGTACGGCACCGTAGCCGGCGCCGCCTTGCCGATCAGCCACGCGCCCAGCAAATCGAGCGGGACGTTGAGCATCCCCGCGACCAGCGCAAATACGATTTGTAGATACAGCAGGATGCGATTCGATGCGGGCCTGGCGTTGAGATCCTTCATCGGTAATTGCGCCCTAGCTCAGCATCTCGCTCAGCAGCCTGGCTTGCCGGCGGCTGACTTCGATCTGTTCGCTCGGCTCGAGCTGGCTGAAGCGCACCACGAAGCGGCCGCCGAACCACGGATGAATCTCGCGCACCAAATCGAGATTAACCAGGGTCGATCGATTGGCGCGAAAAAATCGCCGCGGCTCCATCAATTGCTCGAGTTCGCGCAGCGACCGCCGCACCGCGAGCCGCCGGCTGCGCAGCCGCGCGTACACGTCGTCGCCCTCCGCGATGAAATAAAAAATCTCGCCCGCGCTCGCCAGCACGATATGCTCCCGATCGTGCAGCGCGATTCGATGCGCGCTGCTGCCGCCGCCGCCAATCCTGCGCAGCAGATCCTCGAGATTGAGCGGCGGCTGTTCGCTCTGGATTTTTGCCCGCACCCGCTCCAGCGCGGTATCGACCCGCCGCTGCTCGTACGGCTTCAGCAGAAAATCCACCGCCTCGACCTCGAACGCCTCGATCGCATACGAATCGTACGCCGTCGAAAAAATCACGTGCGGCCGATCGCCGAGACTCTTCAAAACTTCGAGGCCGCTGATGTCGGGCAGCTTGATATCGAGCACGAGCAGGTTCGGGCTGGTGCGCTCGATTAGCGCGATCGCCTCGTATCCGGTCGCGGCCTCGCCCACGATTTCGACATCGTTGTGTGCCTTGAGAAACCTGATGATGCGCGAGCGGGCCGGCGCTTCGTCCTCGACGATCAGCGCGCGGATTTTGCGTAACTGGTTTTTTGCCTGTGCCTCATGCATCGATCGTTCGAGCCGAGAGACGACAATTAGCAGCGGTCAGAGCTATCTGTCCACGCAGTTTCGCTACGACGCCAGCTATTTCGGATGAATGGCCGCTAGCGCCGCTTGAGCGGCGACTTCTGTGTGCCGAGTGGCAGCCTGTCGAGCGGCTGACGATCGCGCCAGTGAAATCGCGTTGCCGAATTTGAGCTGCACTCATTGCTTCGCCGACCGGCGCTCAATATCGACCGATCATCTGTGCGCCGCGACCGATTGGCCATCTACAAGTTGTTCGAGTCACCGTAAACTCATAGGCTGGTAGGCAATATGATGACTCGATTCGTTGCGATTTTCGCGACCGCGCTGGCGTTACTGAGTTTTGCTGCGGCCCCCGTGCGCGCGCAGGTCAAACCGGGCGACTTCATCACCAAGGACAATGCCGCCAAGGTGCAGAATCTCGTCAGCCCCGGCAACTACGTCCTCGTGCAGAACGGGATGACGATGAAGGTCATCGCGACCAGCAAGCTCGATTGGCCGCCGCCGTTCAAGACCGCGACCGAGAAATATTCGCCGCAGGTGAAATTGGATGCCAATGGCGAGCTGAAGAATTACGTCTCCGGCCAGCCGTTCCCGCTGCTCGATCCCAACGATCCGCAGATGGCGACCAAGGTGATGTGGAATTTCAGCTATCGCCCGCTCTACAGCGACGATATCGACATGCGCTTTCCTGAAGTCGCGAGCTTCGACAAAAATGCCGCCGGAGCGCCGCTCAGCTTTTTCACCGTCGGCCACTTCGCCTTCTACAACAATATCGGACGCATCGAGGTACCGCCGGTGCCGACCGATCCCGACGCCGCGCAGAGCGGCGTGCGTTACCGCTTCGGCTATTATCCTTTCCTCGAACCGTCGGGCCTGCGCGGTTACGGCCTGCTGCGCTTTCGCCACATCGATCCCAAGATCGAGGACAATGTCTGGGTGTTCAATCCCTCGTCGCGCCGATTGCGCCGTCAATCGGCGGCCGCGCTCTCCGACGCGATCGGCGCGCTGCCCGGCTTTGCCGGCGCCGGTGGCGGCGGCGGACAAGCATCCGCCGGCTTCAGTTCAGGCGGCGGCGGCTCGGCCTTCGCCAGCACCCTCGACCCTGACTCTTACTTCGGCTTCTCCGCCAAGATCGAGGACTACAGCTACAAGTTCCTCGGCGAGAGGGAGATGCTCGCATCGGTTCATGCCGAGCATTCGCCCGAAGTGCAGTGCCCCACCGACGGCGGCAAAACCATCTGCCCCGAGAATTGGGAACTGCGTCACGTCTATGTGATCGAGGCCGACATCAAGCCAGGTGTCGATGCCACCATTCCAAAACGGGTGCTCTACATCGACTCGGAAGGATGGTTCATCACCGCCTCCGATCAGTACGATCGCGAAGGCAAACTGTGGAAGACGCTCACGACGTTCCATACCTATCGCGACCGCCCGGTGCCCGACGCGAAGATCGCGATCTATCCCTACAAGCGGATGTTCCAGCTCGGCCTCGTCGATTACGATCTTCAGACCGGCTTCAGTTCGGTCGTCTATATGCCCGGCGCGACCGCGCCCGATCGCGAATGCTGGTATATCGACATGGGCACCGTGGACAACGCGTTCTTCTCGCCACAGGCCTTGCAGAACTCCGGCCACTAGCGCAAGTTTCCCCACGCCTCCGCCGGCGGACCCCCCTGCCCGCTCTGATTAACTCCGGTGGATGCGTCGCGGGGCGCTGCTCGATGCAGCGCCCCGCTAATTTTTTACCCTCAGCGTGCGTCGTCAGGACTTCGCGCTCCACTTGTCCCAATGAATCACCTTGCTCATCGGCTTGCGCTTCACACGCTCGAACGGACGCGCCGGCCATCCGATCGGCACCATCGCGGCAAACTTGATGTCCTGCGGCATCCCGAGCAGCTCACGGATTTGCTTCTCCGCGACCATCTGAAACGTCGTCATCGTGGTCCCCAGTCCGAGCGATCGCGCCGCCACCAGCAGGTTCTGCGTCGCCGGATATAGCGTCGACCAGACGAACGATTCCTGCGGCGCTTGCGGCGGATAGCACACCGGCCCGCACACGAAAATCAACGCTGGCACCGTGTCCAGCGATTGCACCAGGAATTTCGCATCGTCGAGCATGCGATGCATCTTCGATTCGGTCGTAATCGCCGCGAACATCGCCTCGATCGGCGGCGCAATCAGGTCGCGGATTTTTTTCTTGAGGCCCGCATCGCGCACGATCACGAAATCCCAGCCCTGGCTGTTGCCCGGACTCGGCGCCCGCGTCGCCGCATAGACGACCCGCTCGAGCAGTTCCTGCGGCACCGCGTCCGGCTTCAGGCGCCGCACGGCATTGCACGTTTCCATCAGTTCGATCGTATTCAGTTGCTCCGCCATGGCTGCGTCTGCGACCTCCTGCTTGTTTGGTGATTAACCCGCTCGCTTCGTTCCGATACTGTGACGCGTGCGCGGCGCATGCAAGCCTGCTTCAGCAGCAACTCGACTTCTGCGCCTGAGCCGCATCGGCCGCGGCGTTCGGTACGCAGCACGCACCTTTCGACGCCTCTTCGGTTGGGGTCTTGCTTTCATGAAGCGGGATGCAGCAGGCCTGCTTGGCCGCGAGTTCCTTCATCGTCGTCTCTTCGCCGAAGATTGGTATTTCACCCAAGGTATGAAAATGCTCCCACGCGAGGCCTTGCGGATCGACGACCCAGTACTTGTTCCCTTTCGCGTAGCAGCACGCGACTTCCTTCTCCGCCAGCACTTTCGAGCCGGACGCGTGGTCGGCGCGCTCGCCCAGTTGCGCCAGTTCCAGCTCGTCGTCGGCCTGAAAGCCCAGATGATTGATGCCGGGCTTGTGACCGCGCGACGAGATCGCAAAGTTGAGCCGCGGATCCTCGAGCATCCACTTCGCGTAGTCTGCGCGCTCGACCGCCGGTTTCGCGCCGAACAGGTCCGAATAGAAAATGATGCTGTCGCCCAGGTTCTCGACCGCAACGTGCACGTGAAACCGTTTCATCGGAAAAACCTCCTCACCGTTTGACATTACGTTATGATAGTTCTATAAATCTAAAACTATGAAGAAGTCAAGCGTCGTCGCCGCGCTCGGCGCGCTCGCGCAGGACACGCGGCTCGAGATCTTTCGCCTGCTGGTGCAAAAGGGCCCGGCCGGATTGCCGGCCGGCGAGATCGGTGAGCGCCTCCGCCAGCCGCCGCCCACGCTCTCGTTCCACCTGAACCAGCTCAGATTCGCGGGCCTCGTGACTTCGCGCCGCGAAAGCCGCTCGATCATCTACCGCGCAAATTTCAAGGCGATGAATGAACTGCTCGCCTACCTCACCAGCAATTGCTGCGAAGGACGCCCCGAACTGTGCGCCCCGAATTCGTTCGTCCCGCTCGCGGCAGTCAAAGTTCCATCCGCAGCAGCGCGCAAGACGCGCAAACACGGAGGCGCCTGATGGCGCGGCGCGAATTCAACGTACTCTTTCTATGCACCGGCAATTCCGCGCGCAGCATCATGGCCGAATGCGCGATCCGACGATGGGGCAAAAGCAAATTCAACGGCTTCAGCGCCGGCAGTCATCCCAAGGGCGAAATCCATCCGATGACCCTCGATCTGCTGAACGAACTGAACTACGACACCTCCGCTTTGCGCAGCAAAAGCTGGGACGAGTTCGCGCGCGCCGACGGCCCGCAGCTCGATTTCGTCTTCACCGTATGCGACCAGGTTGCGGGCGAAGTCTGTCCGGTCTGGCCCGGACAGCCGATCACCGCGCACTGGGGCGCAGCCGACCCGGCCGCGTTCGCTGGACCGGCGGAGGCGACGCGCAAATTCTTTTTTCGAATCTATCGCGAACTCGAGAATCGAATAAAAATCTTCGTGAGCCTGCCAATCGAATCGCTCGATCAATTCACGCTCGAAAAGCGTGTGCACGAAATCGGCAAGATCGTGCCGCGCGATGAACGCTGATTCCCGCTAGACGCGATTCCGACTCTAGTCTTCGACAGGAGCAACTATGAGCGCGACCATGACCGCGACCCCAATGCCTGTACTGCGCAGGCTCTCTTTTCTCGATCGCTACCTCACGCTCTGGATTTTTCTCGCAATGGCCGCCGGCGTCGCGCTCGGCAACCTGTTCCCCGGTATCAAGGCCGGCTTCGATCGCATGAGCGTCGGCGCCACCTCGCTGCCGATCGCGATCGGCTTGATCCTCATGATGTATCCGCCGCTCGCCAAGGTGAACTACGACGAACTCGGCGACGTGTTCCGCAATTTCAAAATCCTCGGCCTGTCGCTCCTCCAGAATTGGATCATCGGGCCGATCCTGATGTTCGCGCTCGCGATCATTTTTCTCCGCGATCGCCCCGAGTACATGGTTGGCCTCATCCTGATCGGCCTTGCGCGATGCATCGCGATGGTTATCGTGTGGAACGATCTCGCGGACGGCGACGCCGACTATTGCGCCGGCCTGGTCGCCTTCAACTCGATCTTTCAGGTGTTGTTCTTTTCGATCTATGCGTTCGTTTTTCTGACTGTTCTGCCGCGATGGCTCGGGCTCAGCGCCACCATCGTTCACGTCACGATCGGAGAAATCGCCGCCAGCGTAGGGATCTATCTCGGCATCCCGTTCGTCGCCGGATTCATCACCTGGAAAACGCTGACCAGCTTGAAAGGCAAACTGTGGTACCGGCAGGTGTTCGTGCCGAAGATCAGCCCGCTCACGTTGATTTTCCTGCTGTTCACGATCGTCGTGATGTTCTCGATCAAGGGCGCGGCGATCGTCCGCCTGCCGCTCGACGTCGTGCGCATCGCGATTCCGCTGCTGCTCTACTTCGCGATTATGTTCGCGCTGTCGTTTGCACTCAGCCGCCGCGCGGGCGCGAACTATCCGCAAACCGCGACGCTCTCGTTCACCGCGGCCTCGAACAATTTCGAGCTGGCGATCGCGGTCGCGGTCGCGACCTTCGGGATCGATAGCGGCGCAGCTTTTGCCGCCGTGATTGGTCCATTGATCGAAGTGCCGGTGATGATCGCGCTGGTCGATGTCGCGCTCTGGACGCGCGGCCGAATGTTCGAGCCATCCGCGCGCCGCGCCACGGCCGCGTGAACGCAAATCGAGGATCGCGGCGAGTGACCGCCTATAGCTGGAGCACGAACTTGATATCGCCGAGGCGCAGTTGGGTTCCCGCGCTGACGAATGCCGACCCCTGCACCTGACGCTCGCCGACGAAACTGCCGTTGGTCGAGTTCAAATCCATCAGTTCGAAACCGCCGTCGCGGCGCATCAGGCGCGCATGCTGGCGCGAGACGCTCGCATGCGGAATCACGACGTCGTTCTCCTCGCCGCGCCCAATTGATATTTCGTCCTTCATCAACGTGTATTCCGCCGGCACCGGATCGATGTGATCGACCGCGACCAGGCGCGCGCCGCGCGTCACGCCTGCTCCGCGCGGCGCGGTCGCCGGCGATGATTGCGGCGGTATCGGCGCCGACGCTCGCGATATCGGCCGCGGCGCCGGTCCTGCCGCCGGCCTCGGTATCGACGGCCGTCCCTGCGCCGCGACGATTGCCTTCAATTCTTCCGCCGAAACTCCGAAGCGCATCCGCGACAGCCCGAACAGCCCGAGCATCGCGATCAGCGGCACCGCGAGATTCCACCAGTTGAACGATAACTGCCGGAGACCTGTGCCGGCGCCGTTCTCGGTCGTCGCGCCCGAATCATCGGGAATGTTGATCGCCGCCCCGCCGAGTCCGCGCACCTGGTAGGAAGTCTCCGCTGCGCCGTTCTGGCCGTTGTAATCGATCTTCAATTCGACCGAGCGATTGGTCCCGTCTTCGATCGGCCGCGGCGTGCGATACGTCAGCGAATACTCAGTCGCAATCGAATGACCGATCTCCCGCACCAGCGACGGAAACCGCCCTTGCTCCGTGACGATATTGTACGAACGCCCATGCGTCGCATCGACGATCTCCTGGTACTCCGGCGCGATAAATGGCGGCGGCACCACGGCGTACAGCGTGAGCCCGTTTTTCTTCAGCATCGCCGCGACTTCGGTCCCGGTCAGATTCGTCACGTCGGCGCCGTGTGCGTGATGATCCCAGTACGACTGGTCGTGGGCCGTGTTGGCCGATCCATCGCCGGCGTGATGCGGCGGCGCGTCCGTCACCAATATGATGATGCCCTCGGCTTCCGGCCGGAATGGAAACTTCGACGCATACGCCAGCGCGTCGAGCTCATCCTCCGGGATGTCGCCGCCGCCGCCCGCGTGCAGGCTGCCTACCCAGTCGGTGAACGTCTTCACGTCGGAGGTGAACTTGTCGCGATACGCGCAGTTGCAATCAGCTTCCTTCGAGATGACGTAGTCCTCGAACGTGACCAGTCCGAGCCGGTAGTCGCGGCTGTTCGCGTGCAAATCGTGCGCGAACGCAATCACGTTCTGCTTGACCGCGTCGACGTACGGCTGCATCGATTCGGTCACGTCCATCACGAACACGATATCGACCGGACGGCCCTGCCCAACGCCGCGGAAATCGAGAATCTTGGCGAGCTTGCCGTCCTCGTAAACCTTGACATTGTCGGGTCGCAGATTGCCGACCGGATTGCCGTTCGGATCGGTCAGACCGAAATCGAGTTGCACGCCGCCGTCGGAATCGAAATGTTCGAGCCGCGGATTTCCAATCGAGATTTTGAGGTCGGCGGCCGCGCGCGATTTCCCCGGCGAAAGGCAAAGCAATACCAACAACACCGCCAATGCCGAAGGTGCGATTCGATAGCAAGCATCCATAACTAACGCTGATTCTCCGGATCGGATGGCCGATCAGTCAAGCACCATCCTCGAGCCGCGCACCTCGACGCGCGCGGGTTATCTTGTGTTCGCACACGTGTTAGGTTATCCCAATCCCTTATCCATTTCTCGGTCCCATGGATTCAGAGTGAAAGTAATACGTGCGTATCGGACTGTCCGTCGCCTGATTCCATCTCTTGTCCTTGCGGCCTTGGCGATCGTGATGGGCATCGGCGGCTCCGTGGCCGAGGCCAAAATCGGCCAGAAGGGTTCGGTGGAGGTCGGGTTCGTCGGGGTTCCGCCGCCGGGATTTCAGAACGCGCTCCTCAACATTACCGGAGTGCGAATCAACACCAACGCCAGCGCCGGCCAGGGCGACCGCAAGTGGCAGACCATTCCCATCCCTTCGGGCATCGCCAGTTCCGGCGGCAAACCCGGCGATCTCCAGATCGATCTGAATACGATTCAAAACATTCCCGAGCTTTTCAATCGCGCCCCGGTCCGCGGCGGCAACTACGTGATCGCGGAACTGCTGCTCGACTCGAGCAACCCGGGCACTCTGATTCCGAACTGTCCGAATGCCGGCGCTAACGAAGGATGCATCAACTATCCGATTCAACTGCAAAACGCCGGCTCCCCGATCACCGCGGCGATTACCAGCGTGTCGCCGCAGAAAAACGGCCTCGCGCTGCTCGTTTTGAAACTGCAACTGACGATCGTCCAGAGTCCGGTGGTCTCAGGCGATCCATATCTCGTGAATATCGCGATGAGTTCGCCCGACCCGAGTCAGACGCTCGCGACCCTCTCGGGTACCGTTGACACCGGCACCTCGACCAGCACCGGCAAGAAGAAAAAGATTCGTCAGCTCGCCGTGAACGTCCAGCAGGTCGGTACCGGCAGCACGATCATCAGCGTTCCCGTGCTTAACAAGTGCCCCAAGGGCGGACCCAAGGCGCCCTGCTACGCGATCGGGCTCCCCGCCGGCGCCTCGTTCGGCAGCTACTATGACTTGGCCGTCGCCGGCGGAACCGCCACCTACGCGGCCACACGCACGCCTGCGATCACCGCGGGCAGCACGCCTACGTTCAATTTCGTCGTCAAGGGCGATCAGAAAGTCGGCTCCATCAGCGGCCAACTGCGGGATAACTGCACGCTGAACCCGCTCACCGGCGCGACGCTGCAGGTCCTGATACCGCCCAACAGCAACTCCGACGCGGATTGCTTCGCGAACCCCGGCGAATGCGTCGTCGTCGCGACCGCCAACAGCGATACCAACGGCAATTTTCCGCTGCCGGGCACTGTCTCGACGCCGTCCCAGTTCAGCAGCATCCCGATTTTGTCGTCCAGCGCGCCACCCTACGCCCTGATGGTCTCGATGCCCGGTTACGATTCGGTAGTCGTGCCCGCAGTCCCGGACGCCACCAAAAAAGGCGGCACCTGCACGATCGACGACGGGGACGGCCCGTGCGATTTCCTGCTCACCTCGGCAATCATCTCCGGGACCGTGACGATTTCGACGCCGCCGACCGGCGAGACGACGATCGTCCAGGTCTTCGCCGAGGATCACGCCACCAACAAGATCGAGAGCGCGCTCCTGATGCCGCTGGTGATGCGCGGTCCGATCAACAGCGCGCCATTCAACCTGAATGTGCCCACATCAGTAGCGAGTTTCGATTTGTTTGCGACTTCGATCGACACGTTTCAGGGGGTTTCCGATCCTTACCAGGGCCATACGATCGAAGTCGTCAGCAGCGTTCCGCAACCGGGTCCGCCCACCGGAGTGCAACAGTGCAAGACGTCGGCGCCCGTCACGATCGGACCGCTCGATTGCATCGGTCATGGCAGCGTCACCGGCAACGTCGCGAATGCCGACCTCGGCACGTCGGTTGTCCTGTCGAAGGACGGCGTCCAGATCTCGGTGACGCCGGTGCAGAACGTCGCACCCAACAGTCCATCGACGAACAAATATTCGTTCTGCGCGCCCGCCGATAGCTACGTGCTCGAGCCCTTCGAGCTTCAAACGCCGACGCCCGGCACGGTGCCGATTTCCGCGCCGACCTCGGCCGCCACCGGTCACACTGCAAGCATCGCGATTCCGCCGCCGCCGACGATCGCCGCCAGTCCCACGGGCTCGCCGACGCCGAGCATCTCATGCCCCAGCACCTGCGCGCATCCCGACGGTTCGTGCCCCGGAGTTTGCCACAACGTCGGCAAGCAGTTGTCGAAGTGATGCTTAATCGAGTCGTTCGCAAATCGGCGCGCGCAAGCTTGATTTTCGCACTCGCCGCCATTCTGGCATCGAGCGGCGCCTGCAATAACAGTCTCGGCGGATTCTCCGGTGCGGTCGGCAAAACCCCCAAAGTGGCGCCGGTCGCGTCGTTCAAAATCCTCGGCACCGAGGGCGAAGCGTTCAGCGCGGTGGTCAGCAACAAGACCTCCTCGTGGCAGATCTCCGGCAACGTTCCGATGGACGTCGCGATCGTGAACAATCTCACTCCCGACCGGATGGTCGCCACCAAGCAGAGCAGCGACAACGGCATCCTGAGCGTGCAACTGATCAACGGCGCGAAAGTGATCGACGTCGCCTCGACCACGCAACCGTTCGGCGTCGTCTCGGTGCAATCGGGCAAACCCCGCTCGATCGCGCCGGCTGCGAATCCCGATCTCAGAATTTTTGTGAGCGGTCCCGCCGGCGAGCGATTCTCGGCGCTGATCGAAGACCTGCACAAGGGCTTCGTGGTCGACGATCGCGCGCCGGCCCTGTTCCTGTTCGATTCGCCCAACGGCACCGTGACCGGGACCTTCGATCAAATTCAAAATTTCGGCGCGTTCGAAATCTCGATGTTCCTGAACGGAGAGTTGGTCGCGACCGCCACCGGCGCGCCGCACGTCGTCATCCAGCAACCGTGATCATCTGTCTGCTTGATCCTCGCCGGGCGCTACTGGTTTCTACATGAATGGCCTTCTTCTCTGATTCGATTGGCCAATTTGAGATTTGCATCGTGTTGCCCGATAATTCCAGCATGAAAAGTATGAAGGCCCGCGTCGCTGCAGGCGGTCGGGTCACCATTCCCAAGCGGCTGCGCGAAAGCCTTGGAGTGAAGCCCGGCACGGTGCTGAAATTCAGCGAGGAACGCGGGCGTCTGATCGCAGTAAAAATTGGCAGTTCCGATCAGGTGGGTGAAGTCCAAGGACACCTCGGCACAAGGATCCACACCGATGCTGTCATAACACAGCTTCGCCGCCGGCTGTGATCGCTGCCATCGATACCAACGTTCTGCTAGGTGTCTTCAGCGCCGATCCAGAATCTTCGCCTTCATCTGAACTCCGGTCGGCTGACCGTGCTCATCCGCGACCCCGGCTTCTACCGTCTATCCTGATGAGACCGCAAAGTAGCTACCGGCGAGGGTGGCAACTGGTATCTTGTACGAATTGGCGTGATAGAGTCAGTCCAATCAGTCGTCCCACGCCCGCCAGGTTTGACAGCCCGCGGCATTCGTCATACTTCCTCAATTGAAAATTAACCAATGCTTCGAGAGGGATGGATCACGCTGTCCCGCCGCTGAATTTGCCTTATGAGATCAATCTTGCGCCGGGCCGTGTGGATAGTGGTGATTGTGATGGTGGCGTTGGCCGCGATACCCGCTTATCGCTATTTTCGCTACTTCGGTAATCACGTCTCGACCGACGACGCCTACGTCGACGGCACCGTCGCGCTGGTTTCGTCGCGCGTGGCCGGCACCGTCACCAACGTCTATGTGCAGGACAACTGGACCGTTAAGGAAGGCGACCTCCTGCTGACGCTCGACCCGCGCGACTTCGAGGTCCGCGTCGACCAGGCGCAGGCGCAACTCGATCGCGCCAAGCAATCGGTGGAGGAACTGCTTGCGCAGGTCAAAGCCGCCGAGGCCGGCGTCTCGCTCGCCGGCTCGCAGTTCCATCAGGCCAAGATCGATTTCGACCGCGCCAAATCGCTGAGAGACCAGGGGGTCGTCTCGAGCGCCCAATACGATCAGGCCAGCACCGGACTACGCATCGCGAGCGCCGATCAGGCTCTCGCGCAGCATCAACTGGCGCAAGCCAAAGCGGCTCTCGGCTCGGAACGGGCCGATCACTCGCGCTACGATCGCCCGATCGTGCGGCAGGCGCAGGCCGCGCTCGAAGCTGCCAAGCTCGATCACGCGTACACGAAAATCACCGCGCCATTCGCCGGAATCGTAACGCACAAGAGCGTCCATGTCGGCCATCGCGTGCAGGTCGGCGAGCCTTTGCTCGCGGTGGTGCCGCTCGGCAAGCTCTACGTCACCGCCAATTTCAAGGAGACGCAACTGACCGAGGTGCGCGTCGGGCAGCCGGCGGAAGTCGAGGCCGACATCTATCCCGGCTACGTCTATCACGGCCACGTCGATTCGATCAGCATGGGCACCGGCGCGGCGTTCTCGCTGCTGCCGCCGGAAAACGCCACCGGCAACTGGGTCAAAGTCGTGCAGCGGGTGCCGGTCAAGATCGTGTTCGAATCGCAGCCGCTGCCGGACAAGCCGCTCCGGCTCGGACTCTCGGTCGAGGTCGCGATTGATCTCGGCGATCGCAAGGGCACGCTGATTTCGTCGATCGTCCAGCGCAAGTTCCAGAAAAATGGCGAGACGATGCCCAACGAAACGCTGAGGACGTTGCCGATGCCCGAAACGGATTCGCAGCAGGAACCGGGCGCCCGGCCCAGCGCCGCGCCCGACGATCAGCACTTCCTGGATCGCCTGATGCGCCGCTAGCCGAATCGAACTGACCAGCGTGTTTGATTCTTCCGAGATTCAACGGCGGCTCGGCGCCTATCTCTCGGCGCCGGCCGAGCAACTGCGCGTGCTCGCCAGCGGATGGGAGACGACGATCCTCGAATTCCGGCTCGCCGCGGAGTCGCAATCGATACCGTCGCTTCCCATCGCGGAGCCGATCGTGGTCCGCTTCTACCAGGGCTCCGCCGCCGACGCGAAAGGCGCGCGCGAATTCACCACGATCGACCGCCTGTCGCGCGCCGGCTACTCGGTACCAACACCGTACGCCTTCGAACCGGATCGCGAGGTGCTCGGCGCACCCTTCATGATCATGCAGCGGCTCGCAGGCGGTCCGCTCTTCGCGATCAAAAGCTTCCCGCAGGCGTTCAAAACATTTTCGCTCGGCTTCTTCGCGTTCGTGCGCGCGCAGGCCCGATTGCATCGGCTCGACCCGGGCAGCGTCGGCCTGCGCGACATCCCGCACGCGTTCGCTCCGCACCACGCCACCGAATCGCCGGCCGCGGAGGTTCCGCTACTCGATCGGATGCTCGCGATAATCGTCGAGCGCGTCGAGGAAGGACCGCTGCCCGGTCTGCGCGACGCGCTGCGAACTGTGACCGAACGCGCCCATGTGTTCCGCGCCAGCAAACCCACGCTGGTGCATATGGATTATCATCCGCAAAACGTGATGGTGAAAAATACGCGCGTCACCGGCGTGATCGATTGGGTCAACACCGACGTCGGCGACCGCCATCTCGACGCCGCTACGACGGCCGTGATCCTTGCCACGTCCGCGATGGAGCATCCGCGATGGATGCGCGACAACATCGTCGGCAACGGGCTCCGCGCGAACTTCGCCGCGATGTATCTGCCGCTGTACCACGCGATGGCGCCGCTCGAGCTCCAGCGATTTCGCTACTGCCAGGCGGTCGCCGCATTGATGCGGCTCTCGATGCTCGGCATGATGGCCACGCGCGGACCCGAGTCGGTCGGCTTCCGCGCCGAGGCGATCCGCGAAGTCACGCCCGGCGTTGTCCGTCTGCTGAGCCGCTACGCATCGCGCAAAACCGCCGTCGCCGTCCGCCTCGACTTTCCCCACTGATGTCGAGTGTGCTGGCGTCGGATGAGTGAATGGGTCGGGACCGCATCTTTCAACGCGCTCAACGTCAGCGCATCGGTCGTGCCGGTCGGAACCGACGCGCGTCCGTCATCCTGAGCGATGGCTGCCGTCTTATTCCCTCGCCCGTTATTTTACGGCAGAGGAGGCCCGCCGCTCTGCGGAGGGTAGGTGAGGGTGCTGGATCGCGTACCACAGAAACAATCCATGATCTTTCGACTCCGGCAGCCTCCACTCAAGATGACGGAGAGGATAGCCGTCGCTCAGGATAACGCGATGCCAGCGCACTCAGGATGCTCCCGCTCTTACCTATCGCCTGCTTAACAGCATCACGATCAAGACGATCAAGAGTATTCCGCCGATGCTCAATCCTCCCACAGGTCCGTATGCGTAGTAACCGCCGCCGCCGCCAAATAGCAACAACAAGATCAGAATCAATACCACTGGTGACATGAAGCCTCCTCGCGGGTCGTTGTCCTAGGTTCCTATCAGTCGAAAATCGTCGCCCTCGAAACAGATAGGCGCTTCCCTAATTCCGACTAGCTTCTTCGCGAGGGAAACTTACCGGGGATAGTTAGGCGCGCAATCTAGTTGGATACTAACAATGCAGCTTCATCCAACGAAGTAACTTGCGCCGCTATCGATGCGATCCGACAGGCACGTCTCCCAATTTGCTGCCGGCTGAAATCCGGGCATCAGTGGCACACCGATTTGCACTCAACTGGTGATTCCCGGTGGCCCCAGCGGGCGGTTGAGCGGGGTCTATAAAGCGGGCGAAAAAACTGACAGTCACTATTACCGCCAGTCAGCACCCTTGACGCCAGCCTCGTACCGCGATAGCGACGATAGCGAATCAGCCATCGCCGACGATCATTTTTCATTCCTTCTGCGCTGAGCACCAAACCTGGAGGGAGGGTGTTGGACGGGACGGGGGATGAGTAGTCTCTCAGTCACCTCAGCCGGATGTGGAGACTCCACCGGTGGCAGCAGCTTTGTAATTGGGGACAACGGCAAGGTCGTAAGCACTCGACTGAAATCGGTAGCCAATTCACCGAGCATAGGCATTGTCAGTTCTCTCGTTCGAACGCGCAAGCACAGGCGGCTGCGATGTTCGGCGGCACCAGTTCGCCCGCTCAACGGGACATATACCAAGCGGTAAGGAAATTGATTTCAACTAAACTGACAGAGAGGAGGATATGAACGGAGGTGAAACCTTGCGTTCCATGGCAGTTTCACGACAATTGCGGGCGACAGCCCGCAGAGTACCGGCCTTATCGGGACCGACGTGGTGGGAACTTTCGAGGGCGGCTATCTGTCCACGATTTTTACCGGTACACTGCTTGGCACGCCGACTCAGCCGACGAAAGGAAGTATCGGCACGATCGACTACATGTGTGACACGAGCGGCGTCTGTCCAGGCTATGTGGATTGGACGACCTTATATTTCAGTTCGACCACCGACTTTGACCTTGCTTGGTGGGGCTGGACCTACCACGGGGGCCTTAACGGAACCTGGGTCAATGCAATCTCGGGAAATAGCGGTGACATAACCGGGGATTGACCCCGCGAGTGGTGATCAGGGCGCCGCGAGTAGACGGCGCCTTGGTCCAGAGGGCTGCAAGCCAGATGTTGAGGAACCCCCGGCGGATCGTAGCAAGAGTTGGCCCCCTCGCCCCCGCCTTGAGCGCTCCGGCACCATAATCGCCTCGCATCGAGCGAATAAAAAACCGAGGCACAGGGATTTCACAGCCTTTGTCCCCCATAGCCGTGTAGACACGGCCCTGATTGGCGCTCAGAGGTCAACCGGGAGCCTACTTAGAAACTACCTTCCTGGCTAATTTTTCTAACAGCGCTGAGCGCGCATCTGCTTTTATTGCGATTCGGCCCTGTGGCCCGAAGTCGGCTTCGCGTCACCCCAGGAAGCTTGAAACCCGTGAGGGGTTTCAAAAATGTCTGGCTCTGGTTCTGCTTCCGCTGCTGCCGCGATGCCTAGAAGGGGATGTCTTCGTCGTCCATCGGCGCCGTTTCGTCGTGACCGCCGCCCGCGCCTGCGCCGACGCTGGCGCCGCGCGCACGGCCTCCGCCGAAGTCGCCCGCGTCATCACCCGCCGCCGGACCGCGCGAACTCAGAAACTGCACGCGCATCGCAACGATCTCGGTGACCTTGCGCTTGCCGCTGCCGTCCTTGGCCTCGTATTCGCGATAGGAGATGCGGCCTTCGATGTACACCGGGCTGCCTTTCTTCAGATATTGGGCGCACATCTCGCCTTGCTTGCCCCAGACGATGATGTTGTGCCAATCGGTGCGGTCCTGGCGGGCGCCGGATTTGTCGGCATACGATTCCTTGGTCGCGATCGAAAAATTCGTCACCGAACTGCCCGAATTCGTGTATCGCGTTTCGGGGTCGCGCCCGAGATTGCCGATCAGGATAACTTTATTTACTGACGCCGCCATCGCTCACCACCTCTTATCAGAAAACGCTAATCTCCATCCTAATCCAACGCAAGCCGCTAGGCGAAAGCCTGTCCACACGCGCGAATCGTGCGCAAGTCAGCTTTCACGAAGGTTTTTACCACTATATAATTCGCGTGGGTGCGGGGAGGTCAGGACAGGGTGATGGCGGCAGGCACTGCTACGGCCCCAGTGAGAATAGTTGCCCTCGGCGGGTTGGGCGAGATCGGTCTCAACCTGATGGCGGTGGAATGCGCCGGGCGTGCAATCGTGATCGACTGCGGGATGATGTTCCCCGACGAGCCGGCGCTTGGAATCGGCGCGTACGTTCCGCGGATGACGTGGCTCGAGCAGAGTCATCTGACGATCGAGGCGGTGGTGCTGACGCACGCGCACGAGGATCATATCGGCGCGCTGGCGCATCTGCTTCGCCGCTTCAATGTGCCGGTTTACGGCACCGACGTCACGCTCGCATTCACGCGGCGGCGGCTCGCGGAATCGGAACTCGACGAGAAGATCGATCTGCGGACGATCGCGCCGCGCGACGTTTTCGCGGCGGGGCCGTTTACGATCGAGGCGATCAGGGTTACGCACTCGACGCCGAATTCGATCGCGCTCGCGATTCGCACTCCGGCGGGAATCATAATTCATAGCGGCGATTTCAAGATCGACGACGCGCCGGTCGATGGCGAGATGTTCGATCGCGAGCGTTTCGCGCAACTTGGCGCGGAGGGCGTGGCGCTCCTGATGTCGGACTCGACCAACGTCGAGCGGCCGGGGCGATCGGGATCGGAGAGTTCGCTAAAACCGATTCTGCGCGAGCTCACGTCGCGGGCGCGCGGGCGATTTTTTCTGTCGGCGTTTTCGTCGCATCTGCATCGGATACGCCAGGTGGTCGAGGTGTCACGCGAGTTCGGGCGTCGCGTGGCGCCGCTCGGGCGGCGAATCGCGGAAAGCGTGCGGCTCGGGATGGAGATCGGTCAACTGAATTTCCCGCCCGGGATGTTCGTCACGCCGGACGAAGCGGAATTTCTCGAACCGCATCGGCTGAGCTACCTCGCGAGCGGCAGCCAGGGCGAGCCGATGTCGGCGCTGGCGAAGCTCGGCGCGGATTCTCATCCGCGGGTTCGGATCGAGCACGGCGACGTAGTCGTGCTGTCGTCGCGATTTATCCCGGGCAACGAGCGCACGATCAACACGCTGGTGAATCGCCTTTATCGGCAAGGCGCGGAAGTGGTTTACGACGCGGTCGCGCCGGTGCACGTTTCGGGACACGCGAGCCAGGACGAACTCGCCGAGCTGATTACGCTGACGCGGCCGAAAAATTTCATTCCGATTCATGGCGAGTATCGGCATCTGAGCCGCCACGTGTCGCTGGCGATCGCGGCCGGGATTCCGGAGCAGAATTGTTTCCTGCTCGAAGACGGCGATTCGATTGTGCTGAACGGAACCGGCGCGCGCCGCGGCGCGAGAGTCGATGCGGGCCGCGTGATCGTAGAAGGCGTCGATGCGGGCGACATGAGTTTGCTTGGCGAACGGCGGATGCTTGCGCGCGACGGCACTGTGACCGCGATCCTGGTGGTCTCGGCGCAAACCGGCCGCATCCTGATGGGGCCCGATCTGGTGTCGCGCGGACTGGTCAGCGGCAACGGAACTTCGGAGCATATGCGTCGCGCGACCGACGAAGTGCGGCGGCGCCTGGGGGCAATCGGCGGTCCATTTCGCGCGAACGAGTCGCGCGTGAAAGAGGAAATCGTGCGCGCGATACGCAACTACTTCAGCGACGAGCTGGGCAAGCGGCCGCTGGTGATTCCGTACGTGACGGAGGTCTGATCGCCATCGCGCGCAAGGAAAAGACCCCGGTCGATTCGCCGCCATCCGCCGCGCCGCCGATTGAGGTGGTTGAGACTCCGGTACCGGCGGATTACAGAATCCCGCGCGAGCTATCCGCGCTCGCGATGCTCGCGTTTGCAACCTTCGGGACGGTCAGCCTGGTGAGCGTCGATCTCGGGCGCGCGCCAAATCTCGGCGGTCCGGTGGGTGCGTCGATCGCGGCGGCGCTCGGCGAAATCGCGGGTTACGAGGCCTATGCGATCATGATTTTGATCGCGTGGCTCGCGGCAAGAGTGTGGAGCGGCGCGGCGGCTGGCACAATTGCGCGGGAAATTGGCGGCGGCGCGATTCTGATTGTCGCGATCGCGACGGCGGGCGCGCTCTGGAATCTGCACAACCTGCGAATCGGCGGATTGCTCGGCGTCAAGCTCGCGACGGCGCTTAACGATTCGCTGAATGTCGCCGGCGGATCGATCGCAGTGGCGCTCGCGGTAATTTGCGGGCTCGCGCTGATGTTCAAGCGTGCGCCGACCGAATTGGCTGCGGGCGTCACGAAACGCATCCGCGCAAATTCGCGGCGCGAGGTTTTCGAGTTGACCGACGGCGATCGCACGCGCGATCCGATTTCGCTCGGTCCCGGCGACGAGTACCGCAATGGCTTCGACGAGCGGCCGACGCCGCTCAAGGTCAAGCTGCTCGACCTGCGGGATATCGCGGCGGCGCGTGACAAGCGCGATCGTGCACAGGCGTCGAAGCCGCGCCAGAAGGGGGCGTACAAAATTCCGCCGCAATCGCTGCTGGATCTGCCGCCCGCCGAGCATGCGCAAGTCGATCAAGGCCAGCTTGAGCGGAGCGCGCGCGTGCTCGAGCAGAAGCTGGCGGACTTCGGCGTCGAGGGGCGCGTGGTCGAGGTGCAGCCCGGACCGGTCGTCACGATGTACAAATTCGAGCCGGGGTCGGGAATCAAGGTGAGCCAGATCGTAAATCTCGCCGACGATCTCTCGATGGCTCTCAGAGCCGCCGCGGTGAGAATCCAGGCGCCGGTGCCGGGCGAAGCGGTGGTCGGAATCGAAGTGCCGAATCGAAAACGGGAACGCGTTTATCTGCGCGAAATTCTCGAGGCCGAGGAATTCACGGCGGCGCAGAGCCAGCTCACGATCGCGCTCGGCAAGGATATCGCAGGGCGGCCGGTGGCGGCGGATCTCGCCAAGATGCCTCATCTGCTGATCGCGGGCGCGACGGGCACTGGCAAGTCGGTATCGATTCACACGATGATTGCATCGATCCTGTTCAACGCGACCGCCGACGACGTGCGGCTCATCCTGGTCGATCCGAAGATGCTCGAACTTTCCGTGTATGAGAACATTCCGCATCTGCTGGTGCCGGTGGTGGTCGATCCGCAGAAGGCGGCGTCGGCGCTGTTGTGGGCGACGCAGGAGATGGAGAGCCGCTACTTCAGGATGCGCGAGCTTGGCGTGCGCAATATCGACGGCTACAACCAGGCGCTCGCGTCGGGCGCGCCGATCGCGCAACTCAAGCTGGCGGGACAGAGTATTCCCGCGTCGGACGATCCGAATCAGCCGGCGGTGGGAGCGATCGAGCATCGCAAGCTGCCGAAGATTGTGATCGTGATTGACGAGTTGGCGGACTTGCTGCTGAGCGAAGGCAAAACGGTCGAGCGCGATATCACGCGGCTCGCGCAGAAGGCCCGCGCCGCGGGAATTCATCTAATCCTGGCGACGCAGCGGCCGTCGGTCGATGTGATCACGGGACTGATCAAGGCGAACCTGCCGGCGCGAATTTCGCTGCAGGTGACGTCGCGCGTGGATTCGCGCACGATTCTCGATTCGATCGGCGCCGAACGGCTGTTAGGCGCGGGTGATATGCTGTTCATGCCGCCCGGGAGCGCGAAGCTCAGGCGTCTGCACGGGCCGTTCGTCGGCGAGCATGAGATTCGCAAGCTCACCGATTTTTTGCGCGAGCAGGGCGCGCCCGAGTACCGGATGGAGATTCTCGATACCCGGCGGCCGGGCGAAGACGACGCGGCGGGCGGCGGCGGCGATTTTCAGGACCAGAACTACGACGAAGCCGTGCGGATCGTGCTCGAGAGCGATCAGGCGTCGATCTCGATGATCCAGCGGCGGCTCAGAATCGGCTACAATCGGGCGGCGCGGATGGTCGAGCAGATGGAGCGCGAGGGAATCGTGATGCCGGCGGATGGCGCGAAGCCGCGCGAAGTCCGCAAGCGCAGCGCGAACTAAGTGGGCATTGAAGCGCCGGCGACCGGCTTCGTCCAATCAACAGAGAGTAGGGTGCAACGACTGACTGCGATGAAGATTAATGCGCTGAAGTGGGGCGTGTTCGAAGCGGCGATGGTGCTGATGGTCGCAATGGGCAGCGCGCGCGCGGACGGAACCGTCGCGATGAAGACGCCGGTCAGCCACGAACTGCGGCAGGTGCTCGATCGATTACAAAAGCATTATCGCGATACCAACTCGTTCTCCGCGAAGTTCAACGAGGAGATCGCGACCGTCGGCGCGCCGAAGCGCAACCGCGCCGGCGCCGTGTCGTTTCGCAAGCCGGGCCGGATGCGCTGGGATTTCATCGAGCCCGAGAAGCAAACGATCGTGAGCGATGGCGAGATGCTGTTCAGCTACGACCCGGACCTGAACCAGGTGGTGCAGACGCCGCTCAAGAGCGCGCTCAAATCGAGCAGCGCGACCTCGTTCCTGCTGGGGATGGGCAATATCGATCACGATTTCAGCGCGGAGTTTGCGTCGCCGCCGAAGCCCGGCGATTTGATTCATCTGAAGCTCAACGCGAAGGCGGGCGGATACCGAATCGAAATCGGACTCGATCCCAAGAGCTACGATCTGGTGACGCTGACTCTCACCGATCAACTCGGCGACGTGACCGCAGTCAGGTTCAGCGATATCCGCAGCAACGTGCGAATCTCCGAGGATCAGTTTGCGTTCAAGGCGCCGGCCGGCGCGGATATCGTGACGGCGCCTTCGTCAACTGCGCCGGATGCCCCGGATAACGACGACTAGTTCATTTTTCCTTCGCGCGATTGCCTCGATCGGCACATGCGGGTAGCGTTAGTGGCCCCATAATTTTCGACGCATCATGGAAAAAATTCATCTCCTGACGCTTGGATGTCCCAAGAATCTCGCCGACAGCGAGCTGATGCTTGGCGCGCTGACGTCGGCGGGTTTCGAGATCACGCTCGACCCGGACGAGGCGCAGGTGCTGGTGGTGAACACGTGCGCGTTTATCGAGGCGGCGAAGAAGGAGTCGATCGACGCGATTCTCGAAGCGGCGGAGGTCAAGCATCGCGGAGCCGGCAAGCGGCTGGTGGTCGCGGGATGCCTGTCGCAACGCTACGCAATCGAGCTTGCCGATTCGATGCCCGAGGTGGACGTGTTCGTCGGCACGGGCAATTTTCTCGAGCTGCCGGAGTTGCTGCGACGGACCGAATCGCCCGAGATGCGGCCGATACCGTATGCCGGCGCGGCTCATCTGCTGCCGAGCGCGCAGGTGGCGCGAATCAAGACCGGAGATTTCTTCACGTCTTACTTGAAGATTTCCGAAGGGTGCAATCATAAGTGCGCGTTCTGCATCATCCCGAAAATTCGCGGCTTGCATGAGAGCCGGCCGGCCGCCGATCTCGTCACCGAAGCGCGTATGCTGGTGCGTGGCGGCGTCCGCGAACTGAATCTGATCGCGCAGGATCTGACCGCGTACGGACGCGACCTCCAGCCCGCGTCGAGTCTTGCTGCGCTGCTCGAGGAATTGTCGGAAATCGAAGATTTGCGCTGGATTCGGCTGCTCTACTGTTATCCGAATTTCGTTACCGACGAATTGCTCGACGCGATCGCGAGCTTGCCGAAGGTGCTCAAGTATATCGACATGCCGCTGCAGCACGCCGACGACGCGATGCTGCGTGCGATGCGCCGCGAGCGGTCCGGCGCGGCGCTGCGCAAGCTGCTGGACCGTATTCGCGCGCGGATTCCCGGCGTAGTGCTCCGGACGTCGTTTATCGTGGGATTCCCCGGCGAGACCGACGCGGCATTCGCGCGGCTGGTCGACTTCGTGCGCGAGGAAACCTTCGATCGCGTCGGCGTGTTCACCTACTCGCGCGAGGAAAACACCGCCGCATACGATTTGCCGGACCAGGTGCCGGAGCGCGTCAAGCGCGCGCGGCGCTCCGAACTGATGGCGATCCAATCGGAGATTTCGCTCACGAAAAATCGGAGCTTCGTCGGCGGCGAAGTCGAAGTGCTGGTCGAAGGACCGATGCCCGGACGCGGCACGCGCTTGCGCGGCCGGAGCAGAGGGCAGGCGCCGGAAATCGACGGCAGCGTGTTTCTCGCGGGCGAGGCCGAGCCGGGAGAGTTTGTCCGCGCGCGCATCGACAAGGCGCTCAGCTATGACTTGCAAGCCACGATCGTGGGCGTGGCTGCATAGGCGGGAAAGGGAGCAGACCGAGATGCCAAAGAAAGCGGCCGCCGCGCGTCGAAAGAGATTCCTCGCCAACCTGCGCGAGCGTCTGTTGGAAACCAAGAACAAGCTGCTCGACGAATTCGATTCGGTATTGCGCACCGAACGCGAAGGCAACGTGGACGAAGGCCGCGATTCATACGACCTCGCGTCGGAGGAGCGCGATCGCGAAATCAGTTTTATCCTGTCGGATCGCGAGCGCGTGAAGCTGAAGCAGGTCGAAGATGCGCTCGCGCGGATAGCCGACAATTCGTACGGCGTGTGCGAATCGTGCGGGCTTGAGATCGCGGAAGAGCGCTTGAGTGCGATGCCGTTCACGCGGCTCTGCCGCGATTGCCAGCAGGATCAGGAACGCGAGGCGAAAACCCAGCGCGCCTTCGACGACGAGCGCAACGCGTATCGCAAGTCCGGCTCGACCGACGCCGACGACGACACCGCCTAGCGCGGTGGCTGACGGATTCGGCAACGCTTGGTTGATCTGTCAGGCGTCTCGGCACCCTCACCAGCCTCGTCGCTCCGCGCCTCGGCTACCTCCTCCGCAACGAAGCGGGCGAGGTATCGGAAGGCAGCCTCCGCTCAGAATGCGGAAGGGAGTCGAACAATTGGATAGCTGGTGGCGGCTACCAGCGGGGGGATTCGGCGAGGCCGATTCCCATCGCGACCTTGCCGAGCAGTTCGCGGGCGCGGGCGTTCGAGAGCGGATGATTCACGCCGGCGCGGACATCGCGGAAATAGCGCTCCATCGGAAATTTCTTGAGCATCCCGTGCGCGCCGACGACTTCCATGCAGTAATCGACGGCGCGGATCGCATTGTTCGTGGCGACGTATTTCGGCATCACGACCCGCGCGAGTCCGGCTTCGCCCTTGAACGACGCGCGATCGTGGATGTAGTCGCGGGCGACCCCCAGATAGAGCGCGCGCGACTGCGCGATTAGAGCTTCAGCCTCGGCAATCGCGAACTGGACGCCGGGTAGATATTTGATCGGGCGCGGCATCGCGAACGGCTTCAATCGATCGGCAAATTCCTTGGTGAACTTCAGCGCCGCGATCGCGATACCGGTGTAGGTCGCGGCAACGGAAATTCCGAACCATGAGAACAGCGAGATCGCGTGCTCATTGACGGGACCGACCGGCCGTTGCTCGGCCATCGCGATCGTGGGCACGCGAACATCTTTGATGACGAGGTCGTGGCTGGCGGTCGCGCGCATGCCCATCGCGTCCCAGGTCTCGATCAATTCGAGGCCGGGCGTGCCGCGCGGGACGACAAATGTCGCCGCCGAGATTGGATTACTGTCTTCGATCGTCGCCATCACCATGAACAGATCGATGACGGGCGAGAGGCTGGTGAAGGTCTTGTGGCCGTTCAGGATGTAAGTGGCGCCGTCGCGCCGCGCGCGGGTCGCGAAGTGACCCCAATCGCCGCCGGTTTCGGGTTCGCTGATGCCGCCGCCGAGAATTTGTTTGGCGCGCCCGATAGCGTCGAAGAAAAACGATTCCTCGGGGCGCCCAGTGGCGCGTTCGACCATGCTGCCGAGGCCGAACAGATGCATGTTGATTGCGATGGTGGTCGCGGCGCATCCCTGCGCGAGTTGCTCCTGGCAAAGCGCGAAGTCTTCGAGGTCGCCGCCGAGGCCGCCGTTCTTTTCGGGAATGAGGAGCGCGGTGTAGCCGGCGTCCTTCATTTTTTGAACATTCTCGGCCGGGAACGAATTATCGCGATCATGCTCGGCGGCGCGCGAGGCGAAATCGGCCGCGAGTTCGGCTGCTATCGCCACCAATTGTTCGTGTCGGCTGGACATTCTATTCGCACCTATTCGCCAGCCGGCGCGGGCTGCGGAATCAACGGGATCATCAGTCGCTGAGCATACGGCATGATCGTGGTGAACAGATCTACTTGCGAATCGAGTGATTTACCAAGCCCGCTCAGCAGACCCATCATGCGGCTGACGAGCAATACGTCGGCGGGCACTTCGACGACCGGATTGGCGCGGAGCGTGCGCGGAAACTCCTCGGAGAATTGTTCGATGAGTTCCTTGTCGGCGTATGCCTTCTTCGATTTGATTGTGTTGCCGAGAAAAAGATCCGATAGCGCGAGCAGGGTGTCGGGCGAGCCGTTGCGCGTGCGGAAGCCAAGCTCGCCGAAGCTGCGGACAATCCCGGCGCGATCAGAAGTGAGGATCGCAAACGTCAGGCGGACGATTCCATCGCGAAATAATGGCGGGAAATCCTTCGCCAGGCCGAAATCCAGCAGCACGATCTTCGGGCCCGGCTGAATCAGGATGTTGCCCGGATGCGGGTCGGCGTGGAAGAAACCGTCGCGCAGCACCTGCTCGCAAAAATTCTCGACCAGCTTTTGCGCGACGACGTGCTTGTTGATTCCCGCGCGCTCGAGACCTTCGACGTCGGTCACCTTGATGCCGCTCACCAGTTCCATCGTCAGCACGCGGCGGGTGGTGAACTCGCGATACACCTCGGGGATGATGACGTCGGGGTTGTGCGCGAAGTTGCGGCGCATCGTCTGGGAATTGTCGGCCTCATGCTCGAAGTCGAGTTCCATCGGGATGTACTTGAGCATCTCGCGCATCAGGATGCGGTAGTCGAAGTCGTGCTCGAGCATCGCGAGCCAGCGGAGCACGGTGGTCATGTTTTTGAGATCGGCGCGCACGATTCCGTCGATTCCGGGATACTGGACTTTGACTGCGCATTCGCGGCCGTCGTGCAGGCGCGCGCGATGCACCTGCGCGAGCGAGGCGGAGGCAATCGGCGCCGCGTCGAACTCGGCGTACACGTCGCCGAGTGGACGTTCAAGCTCGCGCTCGATCTGATCGTGGATCATCGCAAGCGGGCGCGGCGGAACGCGATCGTGCAGGCCGGACAGCGTCGAGACCCATTCGTCGGGCAGCACGTCGGCGCGAGTCGCGATGAACTGCGACGCCTTGATCAGCAGGCCTTCCAGCTGAATCGCGGTGCTATAGAGAGCGCGCGCGGCGCGCAGATCCTGGCGTCGATAAAGTTCGGCCTTGTTGCGGTCGCTGATGAATCGCGTCCAGAGCTGCACGCTCTTGTAGCCGAGGTAAACGCGCGCGGCGAGCCAGACGACATTCCCGAACCGCCACGCGCGGGTCAGCAGGCCGGGGCCAGTGATATCGGCAGGGAAGTCGAGATAATTGTCGGGCTTCGAAGTGGGCATCTAATCGCAGTCGTTAGCGCGGCACGCGGCGCCGGATTTGATTGATCTTACGCGATGCGGAATCTGAATCCTACGCGATGCGCGCCCGGCAGAACAGCCGCTGCGCGGCGAAGTCGATTCGGCGGCCTTATTCGCTGTTGACTGACATCGCGATCTGCGTCTATTCTGCTCGCTATGTCAGGTACCGAGGTGCGTCTTGTCCCCAATTCAACTGTGGTGGTTGTCCTCCTGAATTGAGACGGACATCGATACTTGGCTCAAAAGGCCTCGGGTGCTGCAGAGCCCCGGGGCCTTTTCCTTTTCTGGCGTGGCAGATGGTGTGGAAATGTACGCAGTGGACGCAATCAAGGTACCGACAATCAACGACGTCATCCGCCGCTATTACACGGTGTGGGGGATGTACTCATTCGCCGGCGGATTCCTGTTCGGGGTCTATCCGATATTCCTGCATTCGCGCGGACTCAGCCAGTTCGAAATCAACAGCGTGCTCGCGACCTACTTCGTCGTGCTGTTCGTCACCGACGTGCCGACCGGCGCGTTTGCAGACCTGCTTGGACGCCGGCGCTCGTACGTGCTGGGCGCGGCGCTCAGGGTGTGCGCATTCATCGTCTATTACTATGCGCATCACTACTACGTGTTCCTGATCGCGGAGAGTATCGACGGTGTCGGCACGACCTTCGGCAACGGCGCGATCGATGCGTGGGGTGTCGATGCGCTCGACGACGCGGGCCACGCGGGCCTCAAGGATCGCCTGTTTTCGCGAGTGGCGCAGCTTAGTACCGCGGGCTTTATGGCGTCGGCGCTGATCGGCGCATACGTCGCCGACATCGATATCGCGTTGCCGTGGCTGCTCGGCGCGGCGGGCTATTTCATCAGCGGGATCGTCGGCGCATACATGATGCACGACGAGCGGCCGCGTGAAGTCCGCCACAGGATTTCGGCGATCCCGCGCGAGGTGGCGACGCGCGTGATCGACGGAATCCGGGTCGGGCTCGGCGCGCGGATGGTGCTGATGCTGAGCGCGGCGGGCGCGATCACGTTCGCGGCGTGGGCGCCGTACTGGGTCGAGTGGCCGGTGATGTTCAACGAGAGTTTCGGCGTCGGCGTATGGATCATCGGCTGGATCTATTGCGGGCTGTCGTCGGCGCGGATGATCGGCGCGGAGATCAGCGCGCGGACCGAGGGCGACGAATCGCAGCGGGCGTCGCGCGTGAGCGCGCTGGTGATTCTCGCGAGCATCATGCTGTTCTTCGCGGGCGTGTTCGGCGGGCGGCCATACTGGGCGCTGGGGCTGCTGTTCCTGATGAACCTCTGCACGGGCGCGATGCAGCCGCTGGTGCAGAGCTGGTTCAACGAGCAGCTTGAATCGAGCAATCGCGCGACGCTGCTGTCGTTCAACAGCACGTTCGCGACGATGGGAGGATCGATTGGCCTGCTCGGCGCGGGGCGCATCGCGGACACGGCGGGAATCCCGTTCGAGTGGCAGATATCGGCGCTGATCTCGCTTTGCGCGGCGCCGATTTATTGGGCCTTGAAGCCGCGGATGAGCCCGGTGACGGCGCTCACCAACTCGGCGAAGTAAGCGCCGCGTCGGCAGGAGCGAAGCGTCCCACTAGCGGCGCTGGCCACTGTCGGTTAAAACTTAATGTTCGCGCGCATCAACGGATCGCGCCGCAAAGCATCGAGCACAGAAGGAGATCGACCAGTTCGAGGAACAATGGATTTCCCACGCATCAAGCGATTGCCGCCCTACGTCTTCAACGCGATCGGAGAGCTATGCCTGAAGGCGCGGCAGGCCGGCGAGGACATTATCGATTTCGGCATGGGCAATCCCGACGAGCCGACGCCGCCGCATATCGTAGCCAAGTTGATCGAGGCGGCGGGAAAGCCTGCGAATCATCGCTACTCGGTGTCGCGCGGAGTGTACAAGCTGAGGCTCGCGATTTGCGATTGGTACATGCGGCGTTACGGCGTCGAGCTCGACCCCGATTCGGAAGCGATCGTGACGATCGGCTCGAAGGAAGGAATCGCACACATGGCGCTGGCGATTCTCGATCAGGGCGACGTGGTGCTGGCGCCGACGCCGACCTATCCGATTCATCAATATGGATGCATCATTGCGGGCGCGCAGGTGCAGGGCGTACCACTGCGGCGCGGCGAGGAATTTTTCGACGAGCTGATGGCGACGGTGAATCGATGCTGGCCGCGGCCGAAATTCCTGATCATGAATTTTCCGCACAATCCGACCACGGCGACGGTCGATTTGCATTTCATGCATCGCGTGGTCGAGTTCGCGCGCGAAAACGAAATCATGGTGGCGCAGGATTTCGCCTACGCGGACCTGTGTTTTGACGGTTACAAGGCGCCCTCGATGATGCAGGTGCCGGGCGCCAAAGAGGTGGGCGTCGAATTTTTCACGTTGTCGAAGAGCTACAACATGCCGGGCTGGCGGGTCGGGTTCGCAGTCGGCAATCGCGAGATGATCGGCGCGCTCAGCCGGCTCAAATCGTACTTAGACTACGGGATGTTCGCGCCGGTGCAGGTGGCGGCAATCGCGGCGCTGAACGGTCCGCAGGATTGCGTGAGCGAGATCAATGCGACCTACAAGCGGCGGCGCGACGTGCTGGTCGAGGGGCTGAATCGCGCCGGATGGCCGGTCGAGAAGCCCAAGGCCACGATGTTTGTGTGGGCGCCGATTCCGGAGCCGTTCCGCGCGATGGGCTCGCTCGAGTTTGCCAAGTTCCTGCTGGCGGAGGCCAAGGTCGCGGTCTCGCCGGGAATTGGATTCGGCGCGGACGGCGACGGCTTCGTGCGCTTCGCGCTGATCGAAAATGAGCATCGCACGCGCCAGGCGATTCGCGGCATCCGTCATGCGCTGGCTCGCGGCGCCGCGGAAATACAAGTACGCGCGGCGAGCGTCTCCTGAACCGCAGCATAGAAACGCAGTCGGCGGAATCAGATTGAAACCGGTGCGGATTGCGCTACTCGGATGCGGCACGGTTGGCGGCGGCGTCGTCAAGTTGATGCGCCGCAATGCCGCGATCTATGAGCGCAAGCTCGGCGCGCCGCTCGAACTGGCGGTCATCGCCGATCGAAGCCTCAAGCCGGACCCGTCACTCGGCATCACCGCGAAACTGATCAGCCGCGACAACGAAGCGACGGTTGCGCGTCCCGACGTCGATATCGTTGTGGAGCTGTTCGGCGGCAAAACGCCGGCGCGCGAGCTAATCCTGCGCGCGCTCGGAGCGGGCAAGGATGTCGTCACCGGCAACAAGGCGTTGCTGGCCGAGCACGGCGACGAGATCTTTCGTGTGGCGGGCAAACGGGGACTTTCGGTGGGCTTCGAGGCGAGCGTCGGCGGCGGCGTGCCGATCATCCGCATCCTGCGCGATTCGCTGGCGGGCGATCGCCAGCGCGCAGTTTACGGAATCGTCAACGGCACCTGCAACTCGATTCTCACCACCATGACCGAGACCGGAGTCGAATTTGCGTCGGCGCTGGCTGACGCGCAGGCGACCGGACTCGCGGAAGCGAATCCCGCGCTGGATATCGAAGGGCACGACGCGGCGCACAAGCTTTGCCTGCTGGTGACGCTGGCGTTTGGCGTCGGGCTCAAGCCGCGCCAAGTCTATACCGAGGGCATCACGCGCATCACGCAATCTGATATCGAGTACGCGCGCGAGCTTGGCTACGCGATCAAACTGCTCGCGATCGCGAAAGACGACGACGGCGCGATCGAAGCGCGGGTGCATCCGACGATGATCCCGAATCGGCATCTGCTGGCGGGCGTCGGCGGCGCATACAACGCGATCTATATCCACGGCGAGGCGCTCGGCTCGACGATGTGCTCGGGCCTGGGCGCGGGGCAGATGCCGACGGCGACGGCGGTGATGGCGGACATCCTGGAAATCGCGCGGCGGCGCTTGTCGGGGAGTTCGGGAGCGTCGAATGCGCTCGGCCTGCCGGCGGAATTGATCGAGCGCGCCAGTGTCAAGCCGATGGACGACGTGGTATGCGAATATTACCTGCGGTTCATGGCGCGGGATAAGCCGGGAGTGCTCGGCGCGATCGCGTCGGTGCTCGGCCGTCACGGGCTGTCGATCGCGTCGGTGATCCAGAAGGGGCGCGGCGCGGCGCAGACAGTGCCGGTGATTATGCGCACGCATGAGGCGCCGGAGCGCAGCTTGAAACGCGCGCTGGCGGAAATTCGAAGGAAGAGAATCGTGCAATCAACGCCCGCGTTTATCCGTATCGAGGAGAATCTTTAGCCGATGAGCCACGACCCGCAGCGCACATCGGAACGCCCGCGCCTCACCAATTGGCCCGGGCTGATCGAGCACTACCGGCGCTTCCTGCCAGTCACCGATGCGACGCCGGTCGTGACATTGAACGAGGGCAATACGCCGCTGATCGAGGCGCCCGCGATCGCGGAGCGGCTCGGACTGAATATCAAGGTTTACTTTAAGTTTGAGGGGGCCAATCCGACGGGCTCGTTCAAGGACCGCGGCATGACGGTCGCGATCTCAAAGGCGTTGGGCGAAGGCGCGCGCGCCGTGATTTGCGCTTCGACCGGCAATACCGCAGCGTCGGCGGCGGCATATGCAGGCCGGGCGGGACTGAAGGCATACGTGCTGATTCCCAAGGGCGCGGTGGCGCTGGGCAAGTTGTCGCAAAGCGTGATGCATGGCGCGCGGGTGCTCGAGGTAATCGGCAACTTCGATATCTGCCTGAAGGTCGTGCGTGATTTGGCGGAGCGCGACCCGGTCCGAATCCGGCTGGTAAACAGCGTCAATCCCGACCGAATCGCGGGGCAGAAAACTGCGGCGTTCGAGATTTGCGATCAGCTCGGCGACGCGCCGACGCATCATTTTCTGCCGGTCGGCAACGCGGGCAACATCACGGCGTACTGGGCTGGCTATCAGGAATACAAATCAGTCGGACTGAGCGAGCGGCTGCCGAAAATGATGGGCTACCAGGCGGCTGAGTCGGCGCCAATTGTCGTGGGGCATCCGATTGACGATCCGCACACGGTCGCGACCGCGATCAAAATCGGCAATCCCGCGAGCTGGAAAGGTGCGACGACGGCGCGCGATGAATCGGGCGGAATCATCGACATGGTGACCGACGCGGAGATTCTCGCGGCGTATCGGTTGATCGCGGCGGGCGGCATTTTCGCCGAGCCGGCGTCGGCAGCGTCGGTCGCGGGATTGCTGAAATTCGCGGGTACCGGGATGCTCAAGCCGGGCTCCGTCGTCGTGTGTACGCTCACCGGCCACGGGCTCAAGGATCCGGACACGGCGCTGAAAAATCTGAGCAACACGATCGTGGTCGAACCGGATATCGAAAAGGTGCTGAGAGTTTTGGAGCGCGAATAGTCGCGCGATTAAATCAACGGTGCGATGAAGTACATCATCATTCACGGCGACGGGATGGCCGATTGGCCGTGCGACGAGCTTGGGCGCAAGACGCCGCTCGAGGCCGCGCGCAAACCCAACATGGATTTGCTCGCGACGCGCGGCACGCTCGGCATGGTCGCGACGATTCCTGCCGGGATGCCGTCGGGCAGCGACGTCGGCACGATGACGATGCTCGGCTACGATCCGCGGCGTTATCACACCGGGCGCGCGCCGATCGAAGCGGCCAGCATGGGAATTGAGATGGGTGTGCGCGACGTCGTGTTCCGGATGAACCTGGTGTCGCTCAAGCCGGACGACGGTGGCGCGATGCTGATGAACGACTTCACGTCCGGGCACATCACGAGCGAGGAAGCGGCGCAGATCGTCGATGATATCCGGCGTGAACTGGGCGGAGATGGAATCGAGTTTTTCAACGGCGTCAGCTACCGGCATCTGATGATGTGGCGCGGCGGCGTGACGGAGACGAAACTCACGCCGCCGCACGACATCACCGGCAAGCCGATCGAAACGCATCTGCCGATCGGGCCGGGTGCCGACTTGCTGCGCAATCTGATGACGCGATCGGTGGAGATTCTGCGCGAGCATCCGGTCAATATCGCACGGCGCGCGAACGGCAAAATCGGGGCAACGTCGGCGTGGTTTTGGGGGCAGGGGACTCGCCCCGCGGTGCCGACGCTCAAGGATCGCTTCGGCGTCGAAGGCAGAGTCATCTCGGCGGTGGACCTGGTCAACGGACTCGGCCGGCTCGCGGGACTCGAATTGATCAAGGTGCCGGGCGCGACTGGATATCTGGATACCGAC
>NZ_JAUSKL010000110.1 GCF_030646925.1 Candidatus Binatus sp.
ATTCGGCGCGAGCGTCGTGAAAGGGTAGGGTGCGATTTTCGGCCGCGCTGCGCTGAGCGCCGTCAAGAGCGTCGATTTTCCCGCGTTCGGAAGTCCCACCAGGCCGGCCTCCGCGACCAGCCTGAGTTCCATCCGAATCCAGCGCTGCTCGCCCTGCGTGCCCGGAGTTGCGATTCGCGGTGAGCGCCGCGTTGACGACGTGAAATGCATGTTGCCGCGCCCGCCCTCGCCACCTTTCGCGATCACCGCGGTCGTGCCCGGCATCACGAGGTCCGCGAGCGTCTCGCCCGTGGCGTCATCGAACACGATCGTACCGGCCGGCACCCGCACGAGCACGTCTTCCGCCGAATGCCCGTACTGCTGCTTGCCGCGCCCAGCCTCGCCGTCCTTCGCGATCACGCGCGGCTGGTACTTGAAATCGAGCAGCGTCGAGAGTCCTTCATCAACCTGGAATATCACGCTGCCGCCGCGCCCTCCGTCGCCGCCCGCGGGACCGCCGAAGGGCCGAAATTTTTCGCGCAAAAATGCGATCGCGCCGTCGCCACCCTTGCCGGCGTGGACGAAAACTTTGGCTTCATCGACGAATCGCATGATGGTGCCGCGAGTATATCAGCCGCGCCGATGATTTCCGCGTCATCCGACCACGTCATCCTGAGCGATCGCAATCGCAGAATGGCCCGACACTTCAGCTCTCGCGTTCTGCTTCCGTGTCATCCCGAGCGAGCGTAGCGACGAGGGAACCCGGCTCCGAATTCTTCGTTCTCACTCAGCAATGATCGCCACCTTTGCCGTCGGGTGCTCCTTCCGTGCCATCCCCCATTTTACTAACAGCGCGTAGCGCGCATCTTATCTTATCGCGATTCGGCCCTGCGGCCCGAAGTCGGCTTCGCGTCACCCCAGGAAGCTGCCCCTTCGAGGCTCAGGGTAAACTCCACCCGCGAGGGGTTTCGGATCTCCGACTCTTTCCTTTCTTTGTGCGCCGCTCTACAGGCACATCTCCGCCAGCGCGCGCACCGCGTTGATATCGCCGGTCCCGATCAGCATCGTCTTCACCGGCGACGCCTTCCACGCCTTCAGCCGATCGCCGATTCGCTCGCGATTGCCCACCAGCGCGACCTCGTCCACCAGCTTGTCCGGCACCAGCGCGATCGCTTCGGCCTTTTTGCCTGCGAGATACAGGTCCTGGATTTTCACCGCCACCTCTTCGTAGCCGAGGCGCTTCGCATAGTCGTTGTAAAAATTTTTGCCGCGCGCGCCCATCCCGCCGATGTACAGCGCCATCATTCCCTTCACCGGCATCCGGCATTTTTCGAGGTCGGAGCCCATCACGCACGTGACGAACGGCGCGACGTCGAAATTGTCGAAGCTCTTGGCGCCGCCGGCCTTCGCGAAGCCTTCCTTCGCCGGCTTCTCCCAGATGTCCCAGCGCTCGGGATTCATCCACACCGGGATCACCCCGGCCGCGATTTCCGCCGCCAGCGCGATTCCCTTCGGACTGATCGACGCGGTGTAGATCTCCATGTCCTTGCGGCCGTGCAGGATACTCTTGAGCGGCTTGCCGAAGCCCGTCGCTCCCGGTCCGGTGTACGGGATGTCGTATTCCTTGCCGTGATGCTCGACGGGAACTTCGCGCGCGAGAATTTTGCGCACGATGTCGATGTACTCACGCGTCCTCTGCAGCGGTTTGCCGTAGGGAACGCCGTGCCATCCCTCGACCACCTGCGGCCCCGATGGTCCAATTCCCAGGATGAATCGCCCGCCTGACAGCGCATCGATCGTCATCGCCGTCATCGCAGTCATCGCAGGAGTTCGCCCGGGCATCTGCATGATACCGGTGCCGAGCCGGATTTTTTTGGTGAGCGCCGCGATCCATGAAAGCGGCACGATCGCATCGGAGCCGTATGCCTCCGCAGTCCACACCGAATCGAAGCCGACTTTCTCCGCCTCGAGAATCGTGTCCATCGGCAGACCCATCGCCGCACCCGAATAGCCGGAAACTAAACCTAGTCGCATCGCAGATTCCTCCCGCGCGCGGAAATGGCCGCGGCGCGTGTTTCGATCATGAAGCGTCGAAAAACAAAAGCCCCACGGCGCACCGCGGGGCTTCATTCAAACTTGCCGGCTACGCAAACTTACGCAGGCGCCCCAACCGATTCGACGCTCGGCGGAAGCGGCTCGACGCTGACCTGCCGCTTCTCTCCCTTCGGCTCGTACTTAACCACACCGTCGATGAGCGCGTAAATCGTGTAGTCGCGCCCGAGTCCGACGTTGCGCCCCGGATGCACCCGCGTGCCAAGCTGCCGGATGATGATATTGCCGGCCCTGACGGTTTGCCCCGCGTATATCTTGATTCCGCGACGCTGCCCCGGACTGTCGCGGCCGTTGCGCGTCGATCCTTGTCCTTTCTTATGCGCCACGGAATTTCTCCCTGATTTAAGCAGTCGCTCGCGACCGCGATTGAATGCTAAGTATCGCCTGCGTCTATGCGCCTGCGGAAATTTCCTCGATCTTCAGCACCGTCAATTCCTGCCGATGCCCGCGTTTGCGACGATAGTTCTTCCGCCGCTTCTTCTTGAACACGATCACTTTCGTGCCGCGCGGTTGCTGCACGATTTTCGCCGTGACCGACGCACCCGCGACGGTCGGAGTGCCGACCTTGGGCGCTTCACCGCCCACTGCCAGTACTTCATTCAGCGAGATCGCGCCGCCCACCTCGCCGACCAATCGCTCGACCGTTATCTGGTCGCCGACGCCGACGCGGTACTGCTTTCCACCTGTCTTAACTATTGCGAACATTTACCTTTACTTGAATCCGCCAAGCTATCGGACCCATCCGAGCGTGTCAACGCAGCTCGGCCGGGACGCGGATTTCTTGCGATCTCCTAGTCGATCCCCAGGCGTTCGCGGCCTTCGGGCGAGATCATTTGCGGCGTCCACGGCGGATCCCACACCAAATCGACGTCCGCCTCCGACACCCCCGGCAGCGTCATGATTTTGTGCCGCGCATCGAGCGCGATCGACGCGCCCATCCCGCAGCCTTGCGCCGTCAACGTCATCTTGACTTCGACCCGCTTGGTGCCGTCGGTCTGGTCTTGCACTTCCATCCCGTACACCAGGCCGAGATCGACGATGTTGACCGGGATTTCCGGATCGAAGCAGCTCTTCAACTGCTCCCACACCATCGCCTCGAGGTCGCCGCCACCGACCGCCGCGCCACCCGCATCTTCCGGATTCTTGCCGAGCGCGTCGGCATCCTTGCCCGCGATTCGGAACAATCCGCCATGCGCCGGCACCTGCACGGTGAACGTCCCGCCGAGCGATTGCGTGATGAACGCCTCGATCCCTTTTTCCAGCACCGTTTTGATGCCGGCCGGGATCTGCACGCCCTCGCAATCGCGCGCCAATTCAATTCGTTCCATCGACATATTTCCTCTATCCTGGACCTTTCATTGTAGATCGCCGCCTGGTCACAAGCCATACGCCTGATCGTGCGACTCGCTCGTTTGGCCGCTCGCGATGCGTTGTGAAATATTGATTCGACACGCGGAATAGGAGGGCTCTCCAATGCCGACCTACGTAATTTTCTTCCATCTCACGCACCAGGGTCTCGACCATCTGCGCGGCTCGCCCGATCGAGTCGATGAAGCGAAGAAAACATTTCATCAGCACGGCGCCAAGGTGAAAGATTTCTACTCGATGATGGGCCAGTACGATTCGATGTTCATCGTCGAGGCGCCCAACGAGGACTCGCTCGCGCAGGCAATCCTGACGTTGAGTGCGCAGGGCAATGTCCGCACCGAATCGCATCGCGCGTTCACCGAGGACGAGTACCGAAAAATCATCAAGGCCATTCCGTAACGTCATCGCGAGCCGGCGCGACCGAGATGCTTCGAGCCTTCGGCGTAGCTGAGACTGGACAACCGTTGTCACTCAGCGGCGTTGCCGATCCTCGATGCCCCTGCTAATTCACAGCGTTGAGGGGTGGGATGTGTCGGAAGCAGCGGTAATCCCGGGCGCGAATCAGCGCGATTTCGGAATCTCGGCGAAACAAAAGCTGTACGAATTTCTGCGCGCGCGCCCAGCCGGCGCCGATTCCGCCGAACTCGTCGGCCTGCTCTTAAGCGGTGCGGGATCGGACCCGGAACTCGGCGCGCGCATCGTCCGCCAGATGCTCGCCGGCGATCCGAATTTCATCTTCGATGCGGACACGGCGCTCTGGTCGCTGCAACAAAGCGATCGATTGCGCGTTCCGCTCGACGAAGCGGAATTTGTGGTCGTCGATTTGGAGACGACCGGCGGAGCGCCGGGTCCCGGCACCATCATCGAAATCGGCGCGTATCGGATGGTCGGCCGCCGGATGACCGAATCGTTCCAGTCGCTGGTGCGCCCGCACGGATCGATTCCGCGCTTTATTTCGAATCTCACGTCGATCACCGGCGAGATGGTCCGCGATGCGCCTCCGATCGAGCAGGTGCTGCCGGCATTTCGCGACTTCCTCGGCGACCGCGTGATGGTCGCGCACAACGCGAGCTTCGATTTTTCTTTTCTCGATTTCGAGTTCCGCCGCATCTTTGGAATCGGATTGCCGAACCCGCTGCTCTGCACGCTCCGGATGTCGCGCCGATTCCTGCCGTCGGTGAAACGGCGCCGGCTCGATTTGCTCGCGGAACATTTCGGGCTCTCGCAGGAAGGACGGCATCGCGGACTCGGCGATGCGCGCATGGCCGCGGAGATTCTTTCGATCTTTCTCGAGATGGCGCCGAAGATGGGCATGACGCGGCTCGACCGCCTGCTCGACGATCACAGCCGCGGTATCGCGCGGCGCAGAATCGAGCGTCACGTGCCTGAGGAAGTTATCGCGGCGCTCCCCACGACTCCGGGCGTGTACCTGATGCGCAATGAGCGCGGCGACCTGCTCTATATCGGCAAGGCGCGCCGCCTGAAAGATCGCGTCAGCTCGTATTTCACCTCGTCGGTGAATGCGAAGACCGCGGAACTGATCTCGCACGTTTACAAAATCGAGACGCGGCCGACGCGCTCGCCGCTCGAAGCCGCCCTCGACGAAGCGCGGATGATTCGCGAGCTGAAGCCGCCCTACAACCGGATGCTCAAATCCGCCGCTCCCGCCTACTTCATCAAGCTCGACATGATGGACGAATTTCCGCGCCTGATGATCGCGCTTAGGATGAGCGCGCGGCGCGGCCTGCTGCAACTCGGCCCGTTCATCGGCCGCCGCAGCCTCGATCACTCGGTGCACGCGCTGTCGCGCGTGCTCGGGCTTCGCACTTGCTCCGGCAAGCTTCAGCCCGACGAGGATTTCTCGCCGTGCATCTACGGCCAGATGCATCATTGCACCGCGCCGTGCAATTTGAGTATCGACGCGGACGGTTATGCCGAGCGGGTGCGCAATGCGGTCGCGTTTTTGCGCGGCCGCGGCGGCGCTCTGCTCGGCGGTCTCGCCAAGGCCCGCGATCAGGCCGCATCCGCGATGCGTTTCGAGGAGGCCACCCGCTATCGCCGCGAACTCTCATTGCTGACGACGCTGGCGCATCGCGCGTCACGCCTTAGCCAGGTGGTGACCGAGAACAATCTCGTGATCGTGACCGGCGAGGGCTCCGATCGGGCAGCGCACGTCGTGCTAGCGGGCCGCCTCGCGCTCACCCGAATGCTTGACGCGCCGGAATCAGCGCGCGAGGTCGTCGCCTTCATCGCGGAGAACCATGAACGATACAAACTGAAGCCGGTCGAGCGCGGCGAACTCGAGGCGATGAGCATCGTCGCGCGATGGCTCCGCGAGCGCGCCCCCGCCGAAGGCCGCCTGATCTATCTGAACAGCCCGATTCTCGACCCCTCTGCGCTAGCGTCCTGACGGTTGTCACAAGGTCCCAAGGGTCATAGAATCAGATAATCATGAAATCTGACATTTCGGCGACGGATGCCGCACGCCGCTTCTCCGAATTGCTGAACCGGGTGCGCTATCGAAACGAAAGTTTCGTGGTGAAGCGCGGAGGCGAGCCGGTCTGCGAAATAGTTCCAGCGCGGCCCGCGACGATCAGCGGGCGTGAACTGGTCGAATTGTTGCGGACTCTTCCGCATCCTGACCGCGAATACGGGAAGGTCGTCGAAAAACTGATCCGCAATCAGCCGCCATTTGAGAAGTCGCGTTGGCCACGTTGATCGACTCCAGCGTTTTCATCGACGCCGAGCGCGGAAACCTGAGTTTCGAAGATATGCTTGCGCAGTTAGCGGATGAAGAGGTCGCACTTTCCGCGGTTACCGCGTCTGAACTGCTGTACGGGTGGCATCAGGCTCGTAATGCAGCGCAGCGAACACGTCGTAGCGCCTACGTTGAAGGTTTGCTCGCGCGACTACCGACGGTGCCCTTCGACCTGACCATCGCGCGCGTGCATTCTGCGCTTACGGCCGGACTGGATCGCACCCGCAGGAGAGTTGGCGCCCACGACGCGATGATCGCCGCAACCGCGTTGGCTCTCGACTACCGCGTCGCGACGCGAGATCTCCGCAGCTTCCCGCGCATCCCGGGACTCAAGACTCTGCTGTTGTAGAGTGCGCCGCGTCCCGTCATTCCGAGCGCAGCGAGGAATTCCGGATCCGGGTTCCCTCGTCGCAAGGCTCACTCGGGATGACACGGAACGACCCACTCCGTCATCTTGAGCGGAGGCTGCCGGAGTCGAAAGATCTCGATGTTCGACATATGCGCCGCATTCCAAGACGAACCCGCTACGATCGATTCCCCCCACGACATTCTGAAGCGACGGCTGCACAGCAGAAGAATCCCGGATTTTTTACCCTGACGCGCGATCCAGCACCTCATCGCCTCGGCGCTGCGCTCCTCGGCCGCCTCTCCCGCAAAAAAGCGGGCGAGGTATCGGGCGGCAGCCTCAGCTCAAGGTGCCAGCTCCGCTCACGATTACGGAAGAGTCGCACCGCTGCGGATCATGCAGAACCTCTATCGTTTAGCAGTATTGCGCATACTTCTAACAGCGCGTAGCGCGCATCTTAATTTTATTGCGATTCGGCCCTGCGGCCCGAAGTCGGCTTCGCGTCACCCAGGGGAGCGCCCTTCGAGGCTCAGGCTAAACTCCACCCGGGTGGAGTTCGCATCCCCTTTCTTCATCCCGACAGATTTGCTTTGAACAACTTGAGCGTGCGCTCCCACGCGTCTTTCGCCTCCCCAGGGGCGTACACATCGGTGCGCGTATCGTTGAAAAATCCGTGCGAGCATCCGTCGTAAACTTTCACTTCGCCCGCCTTGCTGAATTTTTTCAGCGCTGCGGCGAGCCGATCGACGTCTGCGCGCTGAATCCATCCGTCGTTCTCGCCGTATGCGTAAAAGATCGGACACCCGAGATCCCTTAACTTCTCGTCGCTCGGGATCTCGCCGTAAAACGGCGCCGACGCCGATATCTCTTTGCTCTCGCACGGCAGCAGCATCGCGTAGCTGCCGCCCATGCAATAGCCGGTCACGCCGATCCGCGATTGCTGCGTCTGCTTCTGCGCGCGCATCCAGGTCAGCGTCGATTTCAGATCCGCGATGCCGTCTTCCTTTTTCAGACCGCCCATCAGTTCGGCCGCGAGATTCGGCTCCGCAGCGACCTTGTTTCCCTGGCGCGAATAAAGATCCGGCGCGATCGCAAAATATCCTTCGCGCGCAAAACGCCGCGCGACGTCGCGGATATGATCGTTCAGCCCCCACCATTCCTGGATCACGATCACCGCAGGGCACGGTCCGCCCCCCGCCGGTTCCGCGATGAATGCCTTGATCTCGCACGCCGCGCCCTTGTAACTCGCCTCTCGCGTCAGGATGTCCGGAGATGCCATTTCCGTTTACCTCTTCTTTGAATATTCTCGCGTGCGCGATTTATTCCGCTGCCGATACCGGGATGAAACCCACCGTGCCGTTTTTCATCTTGATCTGCAGGAACTCGCCCGTGATGCCGGTGACGTGCACATACTTTTTGCGGCGGACCTGTCCGATCGCGTGGCTGGTGACGTCCGGATTTTCGTAAACCGACGAGTTCTTGGTCAGCAGAAACAGCTTGTTGAGCGGTTTGATCTTCGCCGGCCCTCCGGACGTGGACGCCGTCATCGTCGATGGCGCCGTTGCCGCGACCGGCGCCGGCGGCACGGCCGCAGCGGGCAGCAACTTCGCGTCGATTGCCCTTACCTGGTCGTATTCGACGTTGGCTTCGGCGGACCGGCCGGGTTCCGCCGCGAGCAGATTGCCGAGCGCCAGATGCGCCTGCGCATCCTTGGGAACGAGCCCGATCGCGGCGCGAATTTCAGCTTCCGCTTCCATCAATTTGCCCTGCTTGCGCAATGCTTCGGCCAGTTGCAGATGATGATTCGGGCGCTCCGGCTCGAGGATCACCGCGGCGCGGAACTGATTCTCCGCCGATCCCATCTGATTCTGATCGACGAACAGATTTCCCAGCACCACGTGCGTCGCGGCGTTTTTCGGATCCGTTTCGAGCACCTTCATGAACTCGACCTGGGCCGGACCGGCCTTATGCTCGAACACGTACAGATTGCCGAGCGCGATATGCGTCCGCGGATCGTTCGGCGCAACCTTGATTGCCTCGAGATAAGCGGCTTCCGCCTCCGGCAACTTCGTCGCCTGCATCGCGGCGTCGCCCTGAGCGAGGTAGTCATCGGCGTTCTTTCGATGGCATCCGGCCACCGCCAGGAAAACTGCGGCCAGCGCGATCATTCTAATTTGCCAGGTCAGATTGGTCCGTCGTTTCGTCAGCATCTCAACTCCTTCGGCCTTCCACCCGGCTCTTCGATGGCGGTAACCGTTGCAAGCACGTTCTTCGATCATGTTGGATTGGCGGTCTGAACCATGTCAAGCCGGACTGCTCGCGCGCTGCGCCATCGATCGATTCACCGTTTTAATGCGCTCGTGCGGTAGGTTATAAGTTACCCCGTGCGCTCGATTCTTATCGCAGCCAAGCAACTCGAACTCGCCAAGACGCGGCTCGCCAGCGTATTGCCGCCCGGCGAGCGGATAGCGCTGGCCGACGCGATGTTTCGCGACGTACTCGCCGCCGCGACGCGTTCGCGCATCGCAGATCAGGTCGCCGTCGTGAGTTCCGATCGCAGGCTGCTCGGCTACGCGCGCGATGCCGGCGCGCTGCCGATCGATGAGGAATTTCCGCGCGGCCTCAACGCCGCCGTCGCGCTCGCGAGCGCCGTACTCAAGGTGCGCGGCGCCAACACCGTATGCACCGTGCTGTCGGATATCCCGCTGACCACTGCCGATGACATCGACCAGGTGTTCGCTGCGATGCCGTCCGGATGCGGCGCGGTGCTGGTCCCATCCGGCGATTTCTCCGGCACCAACGTGATCTGCCGCTCGCCCGCCGACGTTGTGGCGACTCATTTCGGCCGGATGAGCCTGCTGCGCCATCTCGACGATTGCCGCACATCCGATCTTCCAGCTAAAGTGCTGCGACTTGCCCGGCCTGCGCTCGACCTGGACGTCATCACGGATCTGATCGAGTTCGTTCGCGCCGGGTCATCCACCTACACGCATAATCACTTGGCTCGCCTCGGGATTGCCGACCACTAAGAAAAACTGGACCGAATGTCGATCGTAATTCTGATTGAGCGCCTCGGCGCCCTCGTCCTCGACGGCATCCTCCAGTTGGGTGCGTTCGTCCTGTTCCTGCTGAACGCGCTCTTCTACGCGATCGTGCCACCGTACAAGCCTCGCTTGCTGATTCGCCAGATCCGCAATATCGGCGCGGACTCGCTGTTCCTGATCGTTCTGATCGCCGCCTTCACCGGCATGGTGCTGGGCCTGCAAGGCTACAACGCACTGCATCGTTTCGGCTCGGATACCGCCCTCGGCACTGTCGTCGCGCTGATCCTCGTGCGCGAGCTTGGCCCGGTCCTCGCCGCGCTGATGATCGCCGCTCGCGCCGGCTCCGCGATGGCGGCCGAACTCGGCTCGATGCAGGCGACGGAGCAAATCGACGCGCTGACCGTGATGGCGATCAACCCCATCCAGTACCTCGTCTCGCCGCGAGTGCTGGCGGGAATCGTGGCCTTTCCCTTGCTCACTTCAATCTTCGACGTGATCGGAATCTGGGGCGGCTATGTGATCGGCGTCGATTTGCTCGGCGCTCCCTCCGGCCCGTACTTTAATGGAATCGCATCCAACCTTGTTTCGCACGACATCGCGATCGGCCTCTACAAGGCGCTGGTTTTCGGCGTGGTCGTGATGTGGGTATGCTGCTACAAAGGTTACTATGCTGAGCGGATGGCGACCGGCGTAAGCCGTGCCACTACTGAAGCTGTAGTGTTGTCCAGCGTGTTAATACTTGCTTGGGACTATTTTCTTACTTCGGTATTATTGTGATCGAACACCAATCAACATGAGCGATCAAACGACGAATAACGACGGCAGCAACGCGATCAATGTCCGCGACCTGCGCCGTCGCTTCGGCCAGCAACAGGTTCTCGACGGCGTCACGCTCGATATTCCCGCCGGTCAGATCACCACGATCGTCGGACCGAGCGGATCGGGCAAAACCGTCTTTCTGAAGCATCTGAATTTGCTCCTGCGGCCCGACTCAGGCCAGATCGTGATCGATAAAATCGACGTCACCCGGCTCCGCGGCGCGGCGGTCAACGCGGTGCGCGAGAAATTCGGGATGCTCTTTCAGGCCGGTGCGCTGTTCGACTCGATGAGCGTGTTCGACAACGTCGCGTTTCCGCTGGTCGAGAAAACCGACATGGCGAGATCTGAAATCGAGCATCGCGTGCTGGAAACTCTGAAAGCCGTGGGCCTCGAAGGGATGGAGCGCAAATATCCCTCCCAGATGAGCGGCGGGATGCAGAAGCGGGCGGCGCTCGCGCGCGCGCTCGTCCGCCGGCCCAAAATCCTGATGCTCGACGAACCCACGACCGGGCTTGATCCCAGCCGCACAGGTGCTATTCACGACTTGATTCGCCGCACCCAGAAAAATTTCGAGCTGACGGCTGTGATGGTGAGCCACGATGTGCCAGCGGTGTTTGAAGTATCCGATCGGGTCGCGTTTCTTCATCGCGGCAAGACTCATCTAAACGGCGCCGTGGACGAAGTGATGGCCGCCGATGACGACGTATTCAAGCGCTTCCTCGCGGGCAAGGCTTCCGGCGACGAGAATGAAGCCCTCGCGGGCTGAATAAGGACTATGTACGCAAGCCGCACCACTCAATTCATCGTCGGGATCTTCGCTATCCTGGGAATAGTCGCGCTCGCGATTCTCTCCTTCTCGCTTGGCAAGATTTCGCTGGTCGAACAACCGGGGTACACGCTTTACGCCAATTTCGATAACATTGCTGGCTTGAAAACCGGCAATCAGATCGAACTGGCCGGCGTCGAGATCGGCAAGGTCGCCAAAATCGGCCTGCACGACGCTCGCGCGCGGGTCGCTTTGCGCATCCAGAAAGGCGTCCAGATCGACAACGACGCCATCGCCGGCGTCAAGAGCGCCGGACTGCTCGGCGACAAGTACGTTTCGATAGCGCTTGGCCCCGGCGATAAAATACTCAAGGACGGCGACATCATCCGCGAGACGCAATCGTCATTCGTGCTCGAAGATGCGATCGGCCAGGTAATCAACAATATCGGCAGCGGCGGCGGCAGCAAGGAATCCGAGCAGGGTGCGGACAAGAGCCCGCCTGCCGAAAAGCCCGCCCCAACCGCGAAGGAAAAAGGTAAGTAGTCAATCGAGCAGGTCTATGAATACGCAATCTTCAAACTCGCCGCGGTTCCCGAGGTCGATTAATCCGCGTGGCGCAACGCTGACGCTACTCCTGATACTCGTCGTCGCCACGATTCTGCCGATAGCATCCGCGCGCGCCGCCGTCGATCCGATCACCACGGTGCAGAACACCGTCAATCAGTCCTTGACCGTGCTCCGCGACAAGCAGACGCCGCTCGCGCAGCGCCAGGATCAACTTCGCAGCATCGTCGCCGGCACTTTTGAATTCACCGAGATGGGCAAATCCGCGCTCGGCTACCATTGGCGCCAAATCACGCCCGAGCAGCAGAAAGAGTTCACCTCCGTTTTCGTGTCGTTTATCCAAGACTCCTACCTGAGCAAGATTTCCGATTATCGCGGGCCCGATTACCAAGTAAATTTTCTCGGCGCCCGCAGTGACGGTCCCGGGTTCGCGCAGGTCAACACCGATATCATTCGCGCGGGCAAGGATCCCATCCACGTGAACTACCGGCTGCAGAAGCAGGGCGACGAATGGAAGATCTACGACGTCACGGTGGACGCGATCAGCATCATCGCGAACTACCGCAATCAATTTAACCGCGTCATGAATAACCAAGGATACGCGACCCTGATCAATGACCTCAAAGGCAAGCAGGCGTCGCTCGCGGCGCGGCTCGCCACCCGCTGATTCTTCATCGATCGAGCGAGCGTTGCGAGGCCGCTCAGGTTGTGGAATCCTGACCGATTCATGAGTAAGATAACGCGCTAATCGCACAGGACCTACGGCGGCTCGATTCACCTCGCGGGTCGAAACCGCCACGGAGATCAAAATGACTCGTTGTCCGAAACCAGCCGGAGATGCCGGCGCGCTCCGAACGCTTGTCGCAGCGTTGATCATCGCGGGCTTTAGCTTTGCCGCGCCGGCCCGCGCCCAGAATGCTGCCCCGCTCGGAACTCCTCAGCAACCGTCTGCGTCCGCGCCGCTTCCCGGCGAGAACAACCAGGGCGGCTACGACGATCCGCTCGCGCCCTTCAACGAAAAGATGTTCACCTTCAACCTGAAGCTCGACGACTGGATCCTGCGTCCCGTCGCCAGCGGCTATGCCGCGATTGCGCCCCAACCGGTCCGCGAAAGCGTCGGCCGCTTCTTCGAAAACGCCCGCGTCATCCCGCGCTTCGCCAATAACCTCTTCCAGCTCAAGCTGGCCGAGGCGGGAGGCGAGGTTGCGCGCTTCGGAATCAATTCCACATTGGGCGTCGTCGGACTGTTCGATCCCGCCGACGAATGGTTCGGCATCAAGGAGCATCCCAACGATTTCGGACTCACGATTCGCTACTACGATATCCCGACCGGGCCATACGTGATGCTCCCGGTCCTCGGGCCTTCGACGATCGGCGACGCGATCGGCATCGCCGCCGACGGTGCGATGGATCCGATCAGCTACTTCGTCCCGTTCTACGTTTCGATCGCAGTCAGCGTCGGCCGCAAGGGCATCGACGCGGTGAACTACCGATCACTGCATCTCGACCTGTTCGAGCAGGCCGATCGTTATGCGATCGATCTGTACGGCGCGGTTCAGGATGCGTACCTGCAAACCCGCATGCATGACGTAAAGGTCCTGCACGAAGAGCGATGGTAGCCTGATCGCAGCGCAACTTAACCGTCACATCTGAAAGCCAGCGCCGCGGGACAATCGTCTCGCGGCGCTTTAGTTTTAGATTGAAATGTGGCGGGGCGAGAATCAGTTCACGTGTTCCCACGCGTGATACGAACTGCGCACCAGCGGCCCCGCCTCGACATGATGAAATCCCATCGCGAGCGCCTCGAGCTTGAGCTCCGCAAACTCAGCCGGCGTGACGTAGCGCGCCACCTCGATATGCTCCTTCGAGGGCCTGAGATACTGCCCGAGCGTCAGGATGTCGCATCCGACGCCACGCAAATCGCCGATCACCTCGAGTAGTTCCGTAGTCGATTCGCCCAGCCCCAGCATCACGCCGGCCTTGGTGAACATCCGCTTGCCCGATGATCGCGCCGCCGTCTTCGCATGGCGCAGCACCGCGAGCGATCGCGCATAGTTGCCGCCGGGACGAACGTTGCGATACAGGCTCGGCACCGTCTCGATATTGTGATTATAAACGTCGATCGGCGAAGCGACGACGGTCTCGACGCTCGCAAACGATCCCTGGAAATCCGGCACCAGCACTTCGACCCGCGCCGCCGGCGACTCGGCCTTGATTGCCCGCGCAGTCGCCGCAAAATGCGCCGCGCCTCCATCTTCCAGATCGTCGCGATCGACCGACGTCACCACCACGTGCTCGAGGCCGAGCTTCGCGACCGCCTCCGCGATTCGGCGCGGCTCGTCCGCGTCGAGCGGCCGCACCTTGCCGTGCGCCACCGCGCAGTACGGACAATTGCGCGTGCATACGTCGCCCATCAGCATGAAGGTGGCCGTGCGATGCGAAAAGCATTCGCCGATATTCGGACAGCACGCTTCCTGGCAAACCGTATGCAGCTTCAATTCGCCGAGAATCGACTTGGTGCGGAAATACTCAGGCGATACCGGCGCGCGCACCTTGATCCAATCAGGATGTCGTCGTTCTGCCATTCTTACTCTTGAATCTTCTCCGATTCCGCCCTTCCCATATTAACAGCGCGTAGCGCGCATCTTCTCTATCGCCACGGGAAGCCCGAAACCTCGTGAGGTTTCGGATCTCTTCTTCCGTTCCCTTCTTTCATTTCGATCATCGATCCATAGCCGAACACGCGCTGGAAGCTGTCGCGCATCGCGATTCTGAACTCGTCGATCGAAACCTCGCGATTCTTGAGCGCCGCCATCGACGTCATTTCACAGCCCTCGATTCCGCACGGCACGATAGAATCGAAGAAACTCAAATCGGTACTCACATTCAGCGCGAAACCGTGATACGTCACCCAGCGCCGGATACCAACTCCGATTGAACCGATCTTCCGCGCGCCGACCCACACGCCGGTCAGACCCTCGCGCCGATTTGCCTCGATGCCGAAATTGGCGAGCGCCTCGATCATCGCTTGCTCGAGACTGCGCAGATATTTCGAGACGTCGCGCGCGCGCCCGTCCAGCTTCAGAATCGGATAGCCTACTAATTGCCCGGGCCCGTGATAAGTCACCTGCCCGCCGCGCGATACGCGCCGTATCGGCACTGCGTCCGGTTTCGCCACGATGAATCGTTCGTCGGCGCCGCGCCCCAGCGTGAACACGTGCGGATGCTCCAACAGCAGCAACGTATCCTCGATCTCGTCTGCGATTCGCGCCTCCAGCAACTCGGTCTGCAAGCCGAGCGCCGCGTCGTAATCGACGATTCCGAGGCTCGCCACCCGCAATGTCCGCCCCACTGTCAAAGTGATCGCCTTCGCCTTTGCATCTCAGAAATTGATCGCCTCGCCCTCGGCCGCCAGCGCCGCTTCCATGATCGCTTCTGACATCGTTGGATGAGGATGCACCGTCTTGCCGATTTCGGCGGTCGTCGTTTCGAGCGTCTTGCCGAGCACCACTTCGGAAATAATATCGGTCGCGCCGTGACCGATAATCTGGCATCCGATCACCTCGCCATACTTTTTCGTCGCAACGATCTTCACGAAGCCCTCGGCCTCGCCGATCGCGACCGCCTTGCCGTTTGTGCGAAATGGAATCTTGCCGACTTTCACCTCGATCCCGCGCGCTTTTGCGTCCGCCTCGCTAAGCCCGACCGTCGCGACTTCCGGCTGGCAGTAGATGCATCCCGGAATCGACAGCAAATCGAAGCCCGGCTCGCGCACACCTGCCATTATTTCCACCGCCGCGATTCCTTCGGCGCTCGCCTTATGCGCCAGCAGTGGCGGGCGAATCACGTCGCCGATCGCATAGATGCTCGGCACCGTCGTCTGAAACGAATCGTTGATTTTTATGAAGCCGCCGCGCTCGACCTCGATCCCGAGTTTTTCAAGTCCGATATTTTTGCTGAGAGGAGTGCGCCCGACCGCAACCAGCACCGCCTCCGCCTCGATCGATTTGTCGATGCCATCGGCGTTCACCGTGACTGACCACAGGTCGCCGCTCCGCGCCATCGACTTGTAGCCGTGCCCCAGCATCACTGTAACTTTGCGTTTGACGAACGCCCGGCGCAGTTCTTCGGCAAGCTCCGAGTCGAAGCCGGGCAGCATCTGCTTTTCGAGTTCGACGATCGTCACCGTCGAGCCAAAAGCGTTGTAGAAGTATCCGAACTCGAGGCCGATCGCGCCGGCGCCGATCACGATCACGCTCGCCGGCAGGCGATCCAGCACCAGCGCTTCCTTGCTGGTGATCACGCCGTCGCCGATTTTCATGCCCGGAAAGAGCCGCTCGCCCGATCCCGCCGCGATCAGAATCCGCTCGCCTTCGAGCGACGCGGCGGCGGGCGGCGCCTTGCCTTCGACCGGCTTGAGCGCGACCGAATTGGGCCCGGTGATCGCCGCGTCGGCCTCGAAATAATCGACCTTGTTCTTCTTCAGCAGGAAGCTCACGCCGCGCGCGAGCTTGTCGGCCGCGGCGCGCGAGCGCGCAATCACCTTGGCGAAGTCGAAGCGCACCTCGCCGACTTCGATTCCATGCTCCTTCGCCGCGCCGCGAATCGTATCCATCGCGCCCGCCGAGTTGAGCAGCGCCTTCGACGGGATACATCCCCAGTTAAGGCAGACGCCGCCGGGGCGATCGCGCTCGATCACCGCGACCCGCATTTTTAGCTGGCTGGCGCGAATCGCCGCCACGTATCCGCCGGGTCCCGAGCCGATCACCACCAGGTCATAGCGTGCGTTTGCCAAGATTAAGTCCCTTCAAGAATCAGCGAAGCCTTGCGAGGCTTTCCAACAAATAAGTTTCCGCGAGCGTCAGCGAAGCTTTGTTCGACGCGTCCGGCGCCGTTCTCCCGTCGTTATCCAAAGCCAACTCGTCTACCGCATCAACGATACGACGATCGCGCTCGACAGTCATCCGAATAGCTCTCCCGCTATTTCACGGAAGGAGCGCCTGCCCTGAGCGCCGAAGCGCGCCGCTCTTCTGAAGTATGAGGACGGTCGCATCGATCTTCGTTGTCCCCGTTCTGGTCGCGGGTCGCGAGCCGTCGAGAGCGAAACGCGCGCGCGACCCGCACATCGCTAAAGTAACCGGCGGGCGCACTCGACGATCTCGGCGGAGCGCACCCGCTCGACCGGCGCCGCGAGCGAATCATAAGCGCCGCGATAAATCTGCGCTGCGATCTCCGCGTCGGCGTGTCCGGGGCGTGCCGAGCACACCACCATTGCGCGACGAGTCCGCTTCACCGATTCGACAACGGTTGTCATGTCGAGCGGATTCAATGTGCGCAGATCGATCAGCTCCGCTTCGATTCCATCCTTGGCGAGCATCTCCGCCGCGCCGATCGCCTCATGAACGCATCTCGAGTACGTGACAATCGTCAAGTCCGCGCCCTCGCGCAGCACGTTCGCCTTGCCGAACGGAAGTATCAAATCGCGGTCGCCCGGCACCTCGCCAACTGCGTCGTAGAGCGATTCGTGCTCGACGAAAATGACCGGCTGATCGCCGCGAATCGCGGATTTCAGCAATCCTTTGGCATCGGCTGGCGTCGCCGGCGCTGCGACGCGAACGGTATCCGAGTTCACGAAAAATCCTTCGACAGATTGCGCGTCCAGCGCGTCCGTTTCATCGCCGCGAAGAATCGTTACGCGAATCACGATTGGCACTTTCGCTCTGCCTTGAGCCCGCGGCCTGCTGCCCGCGGCCATCGCGAGCATAGAACTTATCGCCAGCGCGTTCGCATCGCGCGACGTCAACTCGATCACCGGCTTGAGCCCGCCGAGCGCCGCGCCGATGCCAGCGCCGACGATCGCCGCCGCCGAATTCGGCATGTCGCGCACGCGCCGATCGCCGTAAGTCGCGAGCAATCCATCGCTGACCCTGAACCCGCCGCCGAAGTAGCCGACCTCCGCGCCCATGATGAACACGCGTTCGTCGCGCTCGAGTTCTTCGCCGAGCGCCTGCCGCAATGCTTCGCGATACGAGATCTGCGCCATCGAGATTCAGTTTTTGACGGTGTCGCTTTTCGACCCCTCGAGTATTGCCTGCGCGAATTTCACCGCGTCGTCGATCGCTGCGCCAACTTCCCGATCGATGCGATCCAGTTCGGGCTCGGCGAGCGCATTTTCTGCGATCAGCCGCGCGCGCAGATTCAGAATCGGATCGCGCTCGCGCCAGATCGGCTCCTCGCGGCGCGTGTCGTAATCAGCCGCATCCGAAAACGCCGAGCTTCGATAGCGATACGTCACGGCTTCGATCAGCGACGGGCCGTCGCCTTCGCGCGCGCGCCGCGCCGTGTCAATCGTCGCGGCGTAAACCGCGATCACGTCCATCCCATCGACGCGCACGCCGGGCATCTTGTACATGTCGGCCACGCGATACAGTTCCTCCTGGCAGACGGTGTTGTCGATAAACGTCCCCATCCCGTAGAAATTGTTCTCACAGATGAACACGATCGGCAGGTTCGAGATCGACGCGAGATTGAGCGCTTGATGAAATGCTCCCTGCGCCAGCGCCTCGTCGCCGAAGATGCAGCAGACCATCGCCGGTTCACTCTTGTAGTTGAGTGCAAGCGCGAGGCCGCCCGCGATCGCGAGACCGCTCGCGCCATTCGCGCCGATGAAGAGCGTGCGATCCTCGATTGCCGGCGCCGAATCCGTGCGGCTCACAAGTTCGCTCTCGACACCCATCAATTCCGCCATCGCGGCCCGCGGATCTGCGCCGCGCGCGAGTCGATGCCCATATTCGTGATACGTCGAGACAACAATGTCGCCGCGCGCGAGCGCATGGATCGCGCCGACGCATGCCGCCTCTTCGCCCGCGTAGATTTGGCGATGACCGGCGAGCCTGCCCATCCGAAAAATCTCGTCCGCTTTGTCGTCGAAGCTGCGGACGAGCTTCATCCGCCGATAGAGCGCAAGGCACTCGCCTTCTTCGATCATCTGCGTATCGTCCTGATCGTTCTGCCTGTTCATCCTGTTCCGACGCCGCCAACCGGCGCGATCGTTTGCAATCGAATCAACTTAGCAGAAAGGGGTCCCTGTAATTTTATAGCAGTGCAGGTTCGTGTCATTTCGAGCATAGCGAGAAATCCCGGATCCGGGTTCCCTCGTCGCTTTCGCTCACTCGGGATGACACGGAATGGGTCCGCGAGACGAATCGAGATTTATCTCTTCATCTTCTTACTAACAGCGCGTAGCGCGCATCCTATCGCCCCAGGAAGCCCGAAACCCGTGAGGGGTTTCGGCCCATTAAAATTTCCACATGAAGCGGTGCCGGCTGCGACGTGAGATGCCGGCTAGTCTAGTCGAACAGTTCGCGCTGGAAGGCCGCCGCGACCGGCGAGAAGCTGCGGCGATGAATCGGCGACGGCCCGCGCTCTCTCAGCAGCGTGAAGTGCTCACTGGTGCAGTATCCCTTGTGCTGCGCGAAGCCGTAGCCGGGATAGACCGCGTCGTACTCGATCATCATGCGGTCCCGCGTCACCTTCGCCACGATCGACGCCGCCGCGATACAAAAGCTCTTGCGATCTCCGCCGACGATTCGCGTCTGCGGCAACTTGAGTCCCGGTATCAGACGCCCGTCGACCAGCACGTGACCCGGCAGATGACTCAGCGCCGCGAGCGCCCGCTCGCTCGCTCGCATCGTCGCCCAGTAGATATTCAGTCGATCGATTTCGAGCACGTCCGCGACGCCGATTCCCACCGCGATAGCGCGGCTCCGGATCGGCTCGAACAATTCCTCGCGCTCCTCGGGCGTGAGCTGCTTCGAATCGTGGACTCCGCGGATAAAGGTCTCGGGCGAGAAAATCACCGCGGCGGCGACCACCGGCCCCGCCATCGGGCCGACCCCGGCCTCATCGACGCCCGCGACCGCGTCGATGCCGGTTTTCCAGAGCCTGCGTTCGTAACGAAGATCGGGCCGCTTGCTCATCGCGCAACCTTCTAGCAGTCTGCGCGCCGCTTACGCCAGCCGTTTCAGCCGCGCGAGGCGAATCGTCTCCGCCGCCGGCTCGGGATCGCGGATGTCGTGCAGGCGGATCGCGTAGTCCGCGCTCGCCGCCGACGCGATCGTCACGTCGCCGAGTCCGATCAGGCGCTGAAAAAATCGCTGCGACACTTCGACCGAGCGCATGTCCGCGAGTTCCATCTCGCGCTTGCGCTTGGCGATAATTCCGCGCCGCTCGATCAGGCGATCCGAGGTGAGACTCCAGCTTACGGCGCGCGCGCGGATGATCGCCGCGATAAAGATCAGGAGGCCGGCCGCGATCGGCGCGAACCCGGCTTGCCAGATCTCGGGATTGTGATACATCAGCCAGCCGCCGATCGCGATAAAGATACCGCCCATCAAAAATGCGTTGCCGAAGTACCAGAGCGACGGACGAAACAGCGCGAGCGCGTACTCGCGCACCGCGGCCGGCTTCGACGCGAGCATCCGCGCGCCGCATCGCGAGCAGAACGCCGCGCCCTGCTGGCTGTCGTTACCGCATTGGGGACATCTCACCGCAACCCTCTCTTCGCCGCGCCCGGAGCAGGCCTGGCGCCGATGCGATTATGTAGAACCGCTCCGCGCCCGGTCAATCAAGCGCGATTCGAATCGACGCGAAACGCGCGTTCGCAACTGGCCGCGGCGCGCGTCTTCGTGCTATTCACTCGAAAATGAAATTCGGACTTTTCGGAATCAACAACGGACATTGCGCGTTTCCCAAAACCGCCGCGGCCGTCGCGCGCGCCGCCGAGGACGCCGGCTTCGAAAGCGTGTGGACCGGCGAGCACGTGATTCTGCCGGACCCGCAGGCGCCGCCGTCGCCAGTGGCCGCGGATTTTCCGATGCTCGATCCGACCGTGGCGCTGGCCTTCGTCGCCGCGCACACCAGCAGGCTTCGGCTCGGCACCGGAATCATCATCTTGCCGCAGCGCAACCCGATTGTGCTCGCCAAGGAACTCGCGTCGGCCGACGTGTTGTCCAACGGGCGCCTGATTTTCGGCATCGGCATCGGATACCTGAAGCCGGAGTTCGACGCGATCGGCGCGCCGTTCGATCACAAGGGCGCGCGCGCGGAGGAATACCTCGCCGCGATGATTGCGCTGTGGTCGATGCCGAAACCCGAATTCAAGGGCAGGTGGGTCAACTTCAAGGGCGTTAATGCGATGCCGCGGCCGGCCCAAAAACCGCATCCAGAGATCGTATTCGGCGGCCACACCGCCGAGGCATACAGCAGGGCGGCGCGGCTCGCCAAAGGATGGTACGGCTTCGCGCTTGACGTCGGCAGCACCGCGAAATGCGTCGAGGGACTTCGCGCCGCGTGCCAGAAGGTCGGGCGCAAGTTTGACGACCTGGAAATCAGCGTGACGCCGCGCGGCGCGGTCGATCTCGACACCGCCAAGAAATTCGCGGACTTGGGCGTCAGCCGGTTGATTCTTTTGCAGCGCGGATCGGACGAGGCATCAGCATTGGCGCAGGTCAGCGACGTCGGCCGCACGCTGATCGGCAAAATTTAGGCACTCGTCGCAGGCGGTCTCGACGATTTGCGGAGCCAGTTTTCCGCGGAAAGGTCCAAGCGGACTCATCGGCTCGGCACAGATGAGCTCGCTCCATCTTCGGGCTCGGTCCTACCTGCGCGAATTTTGTCATCTTTACCCGCTATTTTGCTTTCTACCGGCAAATTTTTGCCCACTGCCAAAAATTCATCGGACCGTTGGAGGGCCGAGAGTTCGATTTTTATTGTCGTTTTCTACGTTTTTCAAATTCGACCGATCCGGCACGTGGATTGCTTTTAGTTCAGCGCAGACTCCTTGGAGTCAATTTAGAACCGGATAGGACGAGTTTGAGAAAATGATCAACAACGATTCCAGCCACGTTCTCACCGTTAAGGAACTCTCGGATTACCTGAAGGTCCACCCCTCGACGATCTACCGTCAGTTGAAGCGGGGCCGCCTGCCCGCATTCAAGGTCGGCAGCGATTGGCGCTTCAATATCGAATCGATCGATCGCTGGCGGATGGAGCAGGACACGTTCCAGGCGATCTAGGTCTTCGGACCGAAGTTCGAGCGCCGGCTAACCGATTCGACCGGGTTTCGCGTCGGCAATCCGCTCGGCGAGACCGGCGTAATCGAACGCGAGCCATCCACGCAGCGGATCGACGCGGCTGACCCGGACCAGGATCGGCATCTGCTCGGCCAGGTTCGGCGCGCCGTGTAGCGTTCCGCGCACGATAAAATCGATCAGCTCTGCGCTTTGTCCTTCTCGAAACGCATACGCGGGCAGCAGAGTCTCGCGCGCGTGGCGCTCGAGGTAGCGCAGAATCCAGTATCGCTTCGCCCGCCGCTCCAGCTCGCGGCCAGTCGCCTCCGAACTCTCCGCGCCCGCCAGCACCGCCATCAATTCTTCTTCGCTGTACATCGAAGAACGCGCTTCCGAAAGCGCGCTCAGCAATTGCCGCTGCAACACCAGGTCGGCGTAGCGGCGAATCGGCGAACTGAGCTGCGCATAAAAGTCGAGGCCGATTCCCGCGTGATACGCCGGATGCAACGAAAGATGCGGTCGCTGCGACGCGAAATCGCCGGCCGTTTGCGGCTGCACGCGGTAGATGATCGGGATGCGATTCATCGCGGCATAGCGCGCCGCGACAAAGTTGCTCAGCACCATGAATTCCGCGACCAGCGTCCGCCCCGGCGAAGCGCTGTCCAGCACGCGAATCTGAACCTCGCCGCCCTGCACCCGGACCTTGGCCTCGCGCCGCTGGATCAGCATCGCGCCGGCCGTCCTGCGCCGGTCGCGCAATTTGAGCGCGCTCGCATGCAGGATTGCCAGCGTCCGTCCGGTTTCATCCGAACGATCGTTCGATTCGAGGATGCGATCGGTCTCGTCGTAGTCGAGTCTGCGCGAGATCCGGATTCGCGACGGATAGATCGACGAATCCAGCGGCGCGCCATCCGCCGATAACGTCACCTCGGTCGTCAGCACCGGCCGTTCTTCGCCCGCGATCAGGCTGGCCTTCTGGCTCGAAATCGCGTCAGGCAGCATCCTGATCGTCGCTTCCGGCAGATAGACCGTGGTCGCGCGCGATGCGGCCTCGTCATCCATCGCGCCACCCTTCTTCACGAAATCGGCGACCAGCGCGATATGCGTGCGCACTCGAATCGAGCCGTCCGCAAGCGTTTCGCAACTGAGCGCGTCATCGACTTCGACGGTATCGTCGTCGTCGATCGTGACGATGAAGCCCGTGTCCTTGACTTCGCGCGGAGCTGGCATCGCGGCTGACGCCTCGGCGATCGCGGCTTCGCTGAACTCGCTCTTGAGTCCCGCGATGAACGCGAAGCGTGGCGCCGGCGGCTCTGCGCCGAGCCGCTCGAGGATTTCGAATGCCGCCTCGGCCGGATCGACTTCCGGCGCTGCGTGCTTGAGCATCTCGGTGAGTTCGCGGCTCCGCGTAAACGGATTTTTGAGATATTGCGCAAGCTCCCGAATCAGCGCGGCGGCTTCGTCGGGCGGCGGCAACTCGGCGCCATTCAGGATGTCGCGCAGGTCTTTCTGAACTTTGCGATAGTCGTCGCTGCGAGCCCGCACGCGTTCCTGCTGCACGCTCAAGCGCTCGACCTGCTCGCCAGTGCGCGGCACGAAGTCCATGTGGCGCCGGATAAAGTAGATTCGATCGTTGAGCAGCGCCTCGAGCATCACCGACGACGCGAGCGTCGAGCGCCGGCCGAAAAAAAGCTCGGCCAGCTCGTCGGCAGAAAAGCTGCGGCCCTGCTCCTGCGCGACGTTCCACAAAAGCTGCAGATCCAGTTCCGACGCGAGCGCCGCCCGTTCCTCCGCGATCGCGGCGAGCACGGCGGCGACGTTATCGCGATCGGCGCGCGCCTCCGGATGGCGCATCAGCACCAGATCGCGCGCGACCATCTTCTCGCGGCCGGCCGAATCGATCACCGCCAGATGGCGGTCCTGTTCGCGAACGACCAGCCCAGCCTTCAGGCGGCCCTGATCGAGGTACTCCACGATGATGCCGGCGGATTTGATCGGTGATGGCACGTGGATTCATTTTGACGACCGGCGCGACCTAAGACTATATGGAAGGGCGAAACGATGGCTTCGAATCGGATTCAACTCGAACTGCCCGACGAGCTATACGCACAGCTCGTGCGCGTCGGCGAGTCGATGGGCATTTCCAATCCCGGCGAAACCGCGACTGTGGGGCTTGCGCAATGGCTCGCGCAGCGAATCGCGAAACTCGACGACAAGGATCCGAGCCAAAAATATCTCGTGAACGAGGCGCTTGATGAACTTCTTGAAAAGCATAAGTAGAAACCCCTTTCTCCTGGCCGCCGCAATCGCGATCGCGATGCTGCTGGCAGGATTGCCGATCGTGCGCAGCCCCCTCGCCAACGCGGCCGGCAAGGGCCTCGACGTCGAAGTGCCTTACGAGATCAACGCGCTCAAAACGCCCGGCATCACCGCGCCCTACTATCTGCAGGAGAAGGACGACAACATCCTGGTTTCGGATCAGGCCGGCGGCATATTTTCGGTTACCTTCGGCGGCAAGGTGACGGAAGTCGCCGGCAAGGCGAAGATCAAGAGCCCGGCGGGCCTCGCCGTCGGACCTGCCGGCTTCGGTACCTACGCGGGACAGATTTTCGTCCTCGCATCGACCGGTGACGACAAGGCGCCGTGCGAAGTCGAGCGGATCGACAAGTCCGGCGCTGTCAGCAGCTTCGCGAAACTGCCCGATGCGGGCGCGCCCGCCAGCGGATGCCGCGATCTCGAATTCGGTGCGGCTGGCGGTCCCTTCGCCGGCAAACTCTACGCCGCGACCAGCGGTAACACGTCGATCTATGCGATCGATTCATCGGGCAAGGCGACCGTGTTCGGCACTTACGACAAACCCGTCCAGTTCGACCTGACGACGATTCGATTTGCACCCGCCACCGACTCCAAGGCCGCGAATCAAATGCTCATTGGAATGCGCGCGACAATGGCAGGTGCGTCGAAAGTCGGACGCATCGCTATCGTCGCGCCCGACGGCAAGATGAAAGACGATGTCTATCTGGTCGGTTTCATCCGGCCGACCGGTTTTGCGTGGTCGCCGTCGAACTTTGGATCTTATGGCGGCGATTTGTTTATCGCGGACACTGGCAAGTTGGTTGCCGAAAGCGACAATCGCGACGGCGGCGTCTATCGCGTGGACAAGGGCCTCGCGCGGCCGTACGCGGCCGGCCTGATGGATCCGACCGATCTGAAATTCTTCGGCAAGAAAATCGTCATCTGCGATCCCGCCGAAAAGGGCAAGGGGCAGGGCGCGATCGTGATCATTTCTTCGCTGCTGTAAGGATTCTTTCGACTCGAAACTACGACGGCAGGCCGCGCCGATGCGGGCCTGCCATTTCCAATTGCGGATTTCAGTTCAGCGCAGATTCGATCGAATCGATCAGCGCCACGGCTCGCGGATAACTTCGGTGTCGCCGGTCTCGCGATCGACCAGCAGCAGCTCGACCTGATTGTAACTTCCCTTCGGAAAGAACACGTAACCGCTCGCGGTGAAGTTGTGCCGCACTTCCTCGGGACGGAGCGCGAGCGCCTCGATTTGCTGATTAGCCTGCTGATCCGCTTTCCATTGCCCGCTCTGCGCTCCCTGGAACATCCCACGACCGGCGCCGATCGCCGTGCCGACGATCGCGCCTTGCCCGACCGCGCCAAACGCCGAACCCACCGCGGCGCCAAGACCCGCGCCGACCGCGCCCGCGGCGGCTCCGCTTAGCGCGGCGCTGGCGAGCGCACCCTTTAATTCATTGGCGCTGCCGGCCTGCCGCGCCGCCTCGCCCGGCGGCAGTGGCGCGATACGCGCGCCCGATTCATTGAGCGCGAATACCTGGCTCGGCACGATCGCGCGAACCGCGTCAGTGCCGTTCGCGATCGACACGTGCACCGGCGTCACGTCGCCCACGTTGGGCGCGGCCTGAATGCTGACCGACAACTGCCCCGGCTGCGGAGTTGCAACGACATTTGACGTATGCGCAATCGGCGCGGGCGCGACGGCGCATCCGGCGGCAAAAATCGCGGCGGCCAGAATGGTGAACCTGCCTCGGCGAGGCCCGGTGATGGCGATGCGGCGCTGGATGCGGGTCTTCATGGCATCACGATCATATTGCAGATTCGCTCGTAATCCGAGAGCGCCATTCATAGACCATACGTCGGCCTGCGATGCGCTGTTTCACGGAATCGAGCGGCGAAAGTTCGCTTGACATATCTGCGTCGGGCACCATGATGGATCGCACAGGCCCCGACAGGAGGTATCGCGATGGCAGCTCAAGTTACCGGCGGATGCGCATGCGGCGCGGTTCGTTACGAAAGCTCGGCCGACCCGGTGATGGCCGTGAATTGCTACTGCCGCGATTGCCAGCGCTCGACCGGCGGCGGATATGCGCCCGTCTTGCTGGTGCCCAAACCAGCGTTCAAATTGACCAAGGGCGAACTCAAGCATCACGAGGTCACCGGCGATAGCGGCAACAAGGTGAGCCGCGGCTTCTGCGCCAATTGCGGATCGTCGATTCTTACGATCCTCGAAGGGATGCCGACCATGCTCGGAATCAAGGCCGGCAGTCTCGACGATACCAGCCAGTTCAAGCCGACCGCCAATATTTTCACGTCGAGTGCGCCGGCGTGGTCGCCGCCGATGGCCGGCTTGACCAAGTTTGCCCGCGGCCCGGGCTGATCCCGGTTGATTGCGTCGAGACTCGATCTGCTCGATTCGCTCGAAAAGTAGCGGTCGCTCTGAGCAAGCGGCCGACTGCGGGAATCGTTCTTCAGCGACGATCGCGTAGCTAGCGATGGCCGCCGCGTCCGCCATGACCGCCTCCGACGCGACCGCCTCCTCCATGCCCGCTGCCGCCACCTTGACCACCTCCTCCGCCACCACCACCTCCCCAGCCATGACCACCGCCACCTTGACCACCGCCTTTACCCTTGCCTCCTCCCCCTTGACCACCGCCCTTACCCTTGCCTCCTCCCCCACCGCCCTTACCCTTACCACCGCCACCGTGACCTCCGCCCCCGCCAAAAGAGCCGCCGCCGTAGTAGGTGTGATATCCGCCCAACCACATCGGTGGCGGAAACATCAGGCCGTTTAGCCCGTTCAGCGAGGCCACTTCGGCGTCTCGCGATTCCGCCGCGTACTGCGCGATATCGTGCTGCTGGCGCTGAGCCATCTGGTAGCTCTCGTAGGCCTCCTGATTGCCTTCGAACACGCACGAGCAGAAATCCGGATCGTAGTACCAGTACACGACGCCCGCTGAAACCGGGTATTGGCGAAGTTCGTAGGTCGGCAGGTCCGCGGCGAGGCCAGCCTGCTCCGCGCTCGAGTTGTCGATCTGGATAGTCTTGAAGCCGGCCTCGGTGAGCATCGCTTCCGTCTTTCTGACGGTCTCCGGCTTCGCGGCCTGGTAGTGTTTGTAGGCTGAGCAGCCCGTCGCCATCATCGACGCAATCGACCCTGCGGCGAGCGTCATTAAAATCGTGCGGATGAATAGTCGATTCATCGAACTTTCAGAGCGGCGAAGGTCCGGGCAAATCCTCGCGCCGCAGCTTGAGATCTGAGCATAGCCGCCCGGCGGGCCGGACAAAATGGAGATTTCGCAAGGGCGATGCAATCGCGGCAGGGCTATCGGCGCCGCGGATCGCCGATCTTCGCGTGCGCTTGCGCACGCCTGGACTGCGCGATCGATCCACGGCGCGCGCGATTTCACAATTCTGTCGTCCCCGGTCGATCTTCGCGTGTGCGCGCTCTTATGCTTAAAGAATCTTGTTCGCGCTCGCGCCGGGGTGGCGAAATGGCAGACGCAGAGGACTTAAAATCCTCTGGAGCGAAAGTTCCGTGCGGGTTCGAGTCCCGCCCCCGGCATCATCCCTGTACACGCGCACTCATCGGCTTCCCGATGGCAAGGTCTATTTGGTTGCACTCGCGAGCGGCAAGATGAGGGCGATTTTGACCATTATTAAAGGCCAAGTCAGGCCAAGACAAGCCCCGTGTTCGCGGGACAATTGCCCCTACGGGATTAGTAATCCTCTGCGCGGCAGGTAATGCGACGCGAATAGGGGGACATAGCGGGCAGGAAGGTGGCGGCGGTTTTATGCAGCACTTGCAGTTGTGCTGGCGGCTCGCGATTCGATCCGATCTGCCCAAGCATGCGCGGCTAGCGCCGGAGTAATGAGGACCACGTTAATAATGTAAGTCGATATAGTGAAGGGACTGTACATATCTGCCGCCGCTATGACGCCATCCAAAAAACCTCCGGCCGATACTATGGCTCCGGCAACGGCGGCCAGATTCACGATCAAGACAAGAACCAACCAGCAACTCCCGAATCTCAAGAGAACCCGCGCGAACAGCGGCTTCTTTTGGAACAGAGCGCGCTTCAAAGCTCGCTTTGATTTCCAGACTGCACGTTGATCGGGGCTAAGCCAACTTGCGACAGCGACAAGAAGGCCGATCGAAAGACTTCCGACAAACAAGGCTGCCCAAATTTCGTTGAGCAAGTGCCAAGACTCGGTTAGTAAATGCCACATTCCCGTGCGCCTAGATTAAGACCTTCAAATCAATCTGCTCGGGTTTGATAACACTAGCTGATAGCCTCGACAAGAAGACCGAACTCGCGATCCTTTTTCTTCGCACGCCAGAGTTGAAGAGGGGGCGTTCTGATGTGCGCCATGCGCTTGACTTCGGCGATGTGCGGTACAGAGGTTTGGGATCCAAAGATAATTCCGACAAGCCAATCTGGTTCGAACGCGTGGTAACCAGGTCCGCCGCTGACTATCACACGCCATTCACGTTCATACTCCCAGTGTTTGGCCTTGGTCAGGAGGATCGCATCCCTCTGCTCGTCGCTGTTTGATGTAAATAGATTTGTCTTAGGATACTCGTTGTTGGAAGGATAAATTATCGGTTTGACAACACCCTCAGGGAACATTTCTCCTGCAAAGACGAGACAGATTCCTCGATGAGAGCTCGCGTAATGGGACCACATCAGGATGTCATCACAAAGCTCCGAAAGACTATATATTCCGAGAGTTGGGCTCCAATTTGTGTGAACTGACGCCAAGGCGGTTTCAACAATTGACGGATTAAGCTCCAGAGCCTGCGCGGCGTTCTCCCTTGTGAGGTCGGCAACCGACTGGACCAAGTAGTCGATTTTTTGCTCCCTAGTGCCTTCGGTCGAAAGCACGACTTTGGAGTCGAACGGATCATTGAAGGAGGCGGGACTAGTGGCCTGTAACAGTGACATTGGTATCGGAATAGATGCGATGGTTGGGGTCGCGATAGGTCCACTTGATGGGTTTGGGAGCGCGGTTGTAGTGACGGATGTAGCGCATCAGCTTGCGGGCCAAGTCCTTAACCGAGG
>NZ_JAUSKL010000111.1 GCF_030646925.1 Candidatus Binatus sp.
CTGCGCCGCTTGGTCGGCTGGCAAGACCTAACCATCGTCAGTACACAACCGGAGGCAGCGTAGTAGCAAGTTGATACTTCAACTGCTCAACTCGTCGCAGATACCTGATGCTCCCCTTTCCACCACTTGACCGACACCACCTTGCCGCGCGCGCCGTGATATGAGGCCGGCGCACTCACCAGGCTGTCGGGCACATAGTCCTCGACGAAATAAGCCTGGATCACTCCGCTGCTTACTGATTCAAGCCACACGTGCGCGAAGGCCATCACCGGAACCTGGCTGCGTCCGTTGATAGCGCCCCAATTGACCATCGGAATTACCACCACGCGAGGGTTATTCTGTTTGTGCGAGGAAAAGGTGCCGCCGGAATCGATAACGGCTGCCTGATCGATACGATCCTGGAAACCCTGCGTGACGGGTCCCTTCTTTTTGCCGGGTTCCGTCGTGATGAAATCGCCGATTGCGATCGGACCCGAGTATCCATTGGCCAGATTGGTTCTGAAGTTCGCACCCCCTGTACCACCTAGCGCTATCAAGTCCCAGTTGCCGGCTCCAACCGAAGCCTGATTGAAAGTAACCTGCGATCCAGTGACAAAAAGTGTCGTCCAATCAAGTCCGATTGGAATCAGTTGGCAGTCTCCAACGCTGGAGCATTGAGTACCGCCCGAATCCGACGCGCCGCCCGTGGGCTGTGCTTGCGGTCCATATGAGGCGCATCCTACGCAACTAACCGAAGCTGGGATCTGGGCAGTTGCAGTAACCCGAATCATCTGATTCGTCAGTCCCAGCACCTGCGCGAAGTAGTAAGGGACCGTGCGGCCGGCAGAAATGGTTATGCTGTCATTGGTCGGAGCGTTGAAGGTAGGTGTTGCTACCTCGCTTGCGACCAGGCCATTCAGCGTCGCGTAGGAGTTGGCCTTGGCGGTCGCCGTTGCGGTATCTTCAGGAAGATAGTTGGCGCCCGCCAGCGCAGCCGCATCGACTGCCCGCTGCATCGACGCCCAGTTGAAGTACATGATAGCCACGTCGGTGCCCATAGCTACTGCACCTAGCATAGCGGTCGCTGCGACCGCATACATTACGAATATTTGACCTTTGGAATAGGCGAAAAGACGTCCCATACTAGCCCCCTTAGGCGAGTCGCGCGCAACTTAGGTTGTGGGTTTTGGCGGAAGCGAAGATCGATTAACTGGAATTGGACCCGAAATGCTCAGCACGCCGCGTGCCAATTGTATAAGACATAAGCCGGCTGGCTTTTTCCGGAGCTAGCGAAGAATCTGCCTCTCGGTTGAAACAACTGATGTCGCAAGCTTGCTACGCAAGCGTGCATGAGCGTTCAACAGAAAGTATCAGCAGACAGGGGATCCGAGACGCAGAACCCTGGCAAGCAGGATGCTAGTACGCGGGATCGCTGGCCTTCAGACTCATCACTCCGATACCGCCGCCGATATAGAGTCCCGTGTTACCTTCGATACTCAGCGGCTGTAACGCGATCGAATTCTTGAAGCCACCGACTAAGGCGTTGATACCGGTTCCTCCCAGGATTGCTGCCCGGATCGACACTCCGCCGTAGGTACCCGCCAGGGCGCCCGGCTGAGTGCTGGACGAAGGAGCAAGCACCGCCCAGATGATCGCCGACGACGCCAGATAGCCGATATCGGCGCCGAGCGTCGACATGGTTCCGTGATACTCCTCGATTACGCCCGAGTTCGGCTTGAAGTTGCAATGGATCGCGCGCGACGACCCGATTATGTAGCCGAACCCGCCTGCGACATGGCAGGTCAGGATGCCAGCTTGGACGGTCGCGCCGCCCTGCGCCGCCACCGCGTCCTTCATCGGAGCACCCAACGCCAGGCACACGATCAGGCTGACAATTGATACACGAATTCGAGATGCCATCGCTGAGGGAATATAGCTGACAGTGAACCCGGCACCAAGGGCGTCCGATAACTCAAGGTTTCTGCGGTGGCCCCAGCGTCGGCGTCTTGACCGGGGCGGCGAGCCCGACGAATTCGACCAGGCCGTGGCCGCCCGGATTGGTCTGCAACGGCACCGATTCCCAGTTGTCAGGCACCCACACGTTGCCCGAGGCGTCGATTTCGACTCCCGTCAGTCGGGTCAGCAGACTGCTGGCGTAGCCGGCGCCCGGCGTGATCGGATCGCCGGTTTTGAGACCTGCCGGGCAATTCGCGGTTCGCGCGCCGCAGAGCTCGGAAAGCCGCTCGTCGTTGCCGGTGAAATTGGCGACCCAAATATTGTCGTTGCCGTCGACGGCGATGCCCCACGGCAGTTCGACTCCGCCACCCTTGAATGGAGACTTCGGATTGGGTGCGCCGCTCGAATCAAACATCGAAACCGAATCGCCCAGGCTGTTCGCCACCCAGACATTGCCGAGCGTATCGACCACGACCCCAAGCGGCATGCTGAGGCCGTTGCCGGTAAAGGGAGAGCCGGCCACCTGGCTGCCATCGGCATTCAACCCGAAGAGCCGATCGTTGCCGGAACTGGTAATCCACGCGTGCCCGACGGCGTCGATCGCGACATCGAACGGCCGGTCGAATCCCAACCCTGCGAAGTTGAGTGCGTTGGCCGGGTCGCCCGCGGGATACTCGGTGATCGTGTTGCCGTGGTAATTGGCGATCCAGAGATCGCCCATTTGATCGAGCGCAATCCCCTGCGGTCCGTCGACCGATCCTTGTGTGAAACCAGTCCCGGGCGAGAGCGGCGTCCCGTCTGCTTTGAACAACGAAACCGAATTGCCGGGCGACGGATTGGTGCATCCGGTGCCTTCGAAGCCGAAATTGCCGACCCACACGTTGGCCGTTGCGTCGATCACGATACCGAAGCCCGCGCCGTCCACGCCACCGCCGGTGAACGGCGCACCCGGAGCGTCCACGCCGGTCGGCGTGAGTTCAATCAATTCCTTGCCGCCGCACGTCGGCACGGTCGGATCGCTGTTGAAGACATAGTTGTTGCTGGCCCAGACGTTGCCGTTCGCGTCGATCGCCAGGTTGCCGGGGCCGTCGAACTCGGCGCCGTTGCCGACGTACAGCAGCGCGATCGTCCACGCACCCGGCGACTGGCTCAGCACGGGCGCGTAGGCATCGCTGCCCTGCGATAGCAAGAAGAGGGCATCGGCGTTGCGCCCGGGATTGGATGCGATCGCATGCGCCGCCGCGAGCGTGTCGCTAATGCCGGCGGTGTTGTCCGAAAGCGCCTTGCAGGCGGCCGACGTCGGTCCGGCACTATCGACGCAAGCGGCCAGCAGATTGGCGAGCGAGTTCAGCCGCTCCAGGCCCTCGCAATTAAGCGGCGCGGAACCGCCGCCGCATGATGCCGCGTCGGGCCAAAAGCCGGCCGGAGCGCCAGCCGCGATATCCACCAGATTGGTTTGCGCCAGCTTGGCCGCGTTCTGAAAGCCGATCGTATTGGTCGAAGTGGTGCCGATATTCCGCCCGCTCGCGTCGGTAAACTGCGCCAGCGCCCACTCCGCCGCCACTGTGGTCAGCTCGTTGAGCGCGACCGTGGCGGGCAGAGCATTCGACATTCCCGCGATTCCGATCAGTCCAATCGCCGCGTTGCCGCCCGAGCCAGCATTGCCTCCGACGGCGGCCAGATAAAGGAGCGCGAACGTGGCAGGCCGAGAGTATCGAACGGTGAAATTGCCGCTTGAGTCGGTAGTCGCGTGCCCCAAACTCTTGGCTCCCGAACCATAACCTTGGGCGCCTGCCTGGTAGAGCGTTACGGTCGCGTCCGAGAGCGGGCTGAGACCGCCTTGCACGGTCCCGGAAAGCGACGATGAAGGCGCTGGATTCGAGGAACCGTCGCCGCCGCAAGCGGCGAGCAGTAGCGCGAGACTGAAAATTGCCGCGGCGCCGGTCAAATGCAGTCGTCGAGAGCAGCTCGGCCCAGGCTTGGGAACGCAGGTCGTATCAATTGTTCGAAAATATTCTAATCTCAGAGGTTGCATCCTCCTCCCTCTCTTCAGGCAAAGCCGACAAAGCAGCAATTGGGTTTCCTGTGCCGGGGGCGGGACTCGAACCCGCACGGAGTTTTCACTCCATAGGATTTTGAGCCCATCACCACTTAGTCGCGATCGATCGCAATCGATCACGATCGAGCATTTTCGGGCCTTTTCGACCCTTCCGTTACCGGAAAAAGACAGCAATGGCAACCGCAGACGTGATTCAGGAACGATGCCGGTATAGAGAAAAAATCGCCGCATCAACCGCGGTCGCCCGTCGATCTCAACCGCGATGGTCGATCCCGAAGAGAGCCTTGCGAATCGTCGGAAAGAGTCGGCGCTCCTCGTCATCGATTGCATCGTCCAGCTTGACCGCGAGGCCGCTGAGCGCTCGTCCGACCTCGCGCGCCTGCACATCGGTGAGATGTTCCGCCTCTGCGTTGGCCATCGCGCCCACGAGCGTTCGCAGTCGGTCGTGGTATTCGCGGACCTTTCGTCCCACCTCGGACGAGAGGCGGCCGTGGCGCTCCAGCCACGGCAGCAGTTGACCGTCTTCGGCGTCAAGGTGATGGGTCAGGATAGGTTCGATCGCCACCCAAATCCTGGCCGCATCACGCCTGAGTTCGAGCGATTCCGAATTACGCGTGAGCCGCAGGCCGGCGAGCGCCGCATCGAGCAGATGTGATCTCAGGTCGGAGTCTTCGCGATTGAGTTCCGCCGAGAGACGACGGATTCCCGCGTCGATTTGAGCCGGGTTATCGGCGTTCGATTCTTTCGCGCTCATCCCGAATTTTTCTCCCGCCGGACGCGCGGATCGTCCGTCCACTTGCTGCGCGTGCAGAAATGATCGCAGGACCTGCTCGAATCGTTCGAGCGACAATGGCTTGGAAACGTAGTAGTGGGCCCCGTTCGTGCGCGCCCGCTTCTCGTTGGCATCGCTTTGAATCCCGGCGATATAGAGCAACGAGGTGCCCGAGAAGTGTTTACGAATCTGCGCGAGCAGGCGTCCGCGATCGTTCTCATCGACCGCCTGATCGTCGAGTATAGCGAGGCGCACATTTGGCTGAGCAAGCACCTCGCGAGTCATGAATTTGTCGGCTCTATGTCGAAGCAGATTCCAGGGACGCTTGACGACCCGGCGTACGAGATCCGTCAACTCCTCGTCATCAGAGAGGAGCAGCAAAAGGGGCGCGAGGCGTACATCTCTAAAATCGGTGTTCACTTTCAATTGAGACCGTTCCTAGCCGCGTGGTATACACGAAAAAGCGTGATACTGTTCAGGCAGCTTCACTTGCTATGCGAGAGCAGCAAATGTGCCAAAGCTGCCGCCCGTTTTATTCAGCACGGGCAGAACAAAAGGAGGCAATTTAGCCTATATGTCTCCATCGGAAACAGCGGAAAAGAGCCAATTGATTAAAACCCAAGCTCCCGAGGGTAGACCTCGACACTACCACCTGCTGTGGGACGAGGAGCTCGAGGCGCTGCGGCCGATCCTCAGACTGGTGCTCGAGCATCTGGAGCAAGTCGTAGAGCATTGGTATCAGCTCTA
>NZ_JAUSKL010000112.1 GCF_030646925.1 Candidatus Binatus sp.
GCGAGCGCTATCTCACCACCGATCTCTTCCAGGCCGAGGGCATCTAGGCTCGCTTGGTTCAACGAAGCTTCGACGTTTAGATTGTTAAGATGATAGCCGACGCCCTGCGAACCAAACTCGATCGTATGCGCGAAATCTTCGCGCCGATGCGGTCCGTCATCGTCGCATTCTCCGGCGGCGTCGATTCCACCTTCGTGCTCAAAGTCGCGCACCAGACCATCGGCGATCGCGTGCTCGCGCTTACCACCACCTCGCCCACGATGCCCGCCGAAGATCGCGAGTCCGCGCTCACGATGGCCCGATTGATCGGAGCGCGCCACCTCGTGCTCGAATCCAACGAACTCGAAATTCCCGGCTACGCGTCGAATCCGCTCAATCGATGCTACCTCTGCAAGCACAACCTCTTCACCGTGTGCGAGGCCAAGGCCGCCGAACTCGGCATTGACGTAATCGTGGACGGCCTCAACCTCGACGATCTGAACGATTATCGCCCTGGGATGCAGGCCGCGTCCGAAAAACGCGTGCGCCATCCGCTGGTCGAAGCCGAATTGACCAAGGCCGAAATCCGCGAACTGTCGCGCGCGATGAACCTGCCGACCTGGGATCGACCCGCGTCGCCGTGCCTCTCCTCGCGCTTCCCCTACGGCACCACGATTACGCCCGAGGCGCTCGCACAAGTCAGTGCAGGCGAGCAAATTCTCCATGCGATGGGATTCCGCGTCGCCCGCGTGCGCTATCATGGCGACGTCGCGCGCATCGAACTCGAGCAACACGAGATGCCGCGAATTTTCGAGCCCGCCAATCGCGACTACGTCGATCGCGAGTTCAAAAAAATCGGCTTCCGCTTCGTCACGATCGATTTGAAAGGCTTCCGCTCCGGCTCCCTGAACGAAGGCCTGGTCCTAGCCTCCTCTCCTCCCAAACCCTGACCCCTCATCCTCTTGCCGCCCACGGCGCCGGATTCCTTTTCATTTCAGCGCGTCAAGACAGGCGTTCTCGAACAACGTGAGAACCTCGATGTGTTTGTCAGTGCTCAGCGATGCTTCTGCGTAGTAGACGTTTTGCTCAAATTGGACGTTCTCACGACGATCCAATCGAAATATTTGTGGAGCAAAGTTCGAATACTTGGTTTTATCGATCCAGAAATTAACGTTTATTAGCTCATACGGTGGCCTGATTTCCCACCATTCGTCCAGGTTGTCACTCATTGCAGCCCCGACGGAAGAGAGAAACGGAAACAGATCGCGTAAGGATTTTTCAAGACGTATTTCAAGCTGACTTGAGTGCGCAGTTCCCGGCCTTATTGGTTCGAGCTCAAGTTTGAATTGCTTACGAGCCCAACCCAGAATGTGGTCCAGAATAAGATCCGAGTCTTTTGTATTGGTGTGTGTTGCAACGCTTAGACCTGAGCGAAACACTTGAAAGTAGTCGATAGTGAATATTTCTCCGCTCAACGCTAATTTACCCAGCCTAAAAGTCATTCCCTTGTTTGGCTCAATCCCTGACAGTTCCGCGCTAGTCGGCAGCCCCTGGAATCCATATTGGGCAGCCAATGCAGCGCTTGCGTCTGGTAAATAGCCTAGATCTCCGCCGATCATACGAAGGGCTCGCACGCTCTCTGCTCGCATTACCGAAAGAACCTTCATGGGGTGACAATCGGGAACTTCCGATCCTCTGATGATTGTGCTGGTTGGAGAAACGGTGGCATATTCACCGCAGGCTGCGGCGAGCGGCGGCCGCTCATACCCGCTTCTCCTCGATGGCTTGGTAGTATCTCCGATCTAAGTTCTGGTTCCCTAATCAAATCGTCGACATCCACCACTGTCCCGTCTAACTTTAATACCGCTGCCATCCCAAGTAACAGGTCGCTCACTGTATCGAGGGTTAGGTTGCCGGGCGCACCGAGCCATCGGGTAACCTGTTCAGGTTTGCGTCGTATGCGCCGCGCTAGATCACGTTTGGTGAATCCTTTTGTATCTTGCAGCAAGATGAATTTTCTCAGCACGAGTTGATGCAATTGGTGCTTAAGTTGTTCTCGGAAAAACGCAATCCGACTGAGCGGAATGGATTCCGAATCTAGATCACGGATTTCGGTCAAAAACTGCGTCGGAGATATAGTCGGCAAAGTAGTTCCCCATCAAAGGTTGATACGTCGGAAAGAGGCGTCGCCACTCGATTGCGCAGCGAAGAATTGCATCTTGCCATTCTCTCGAACCGAATTGTTTTAGTTGAAGCCGAATCTCCCACGTAAGCGCGACAAATACGTCCTTTTCGGCAAAGCGCCCGAGAACTTGAATGCCGGGCTTCGGATCGACGCATCGTATGTCCCATACTTCGTCGCGCGGCGGTTGCAACTGGCTCATGTACGAAGACCCACCTCGCCGAGGGTCCCTAGCTACGACAATTGGGTCTCTCCAGATGAACGCCAACAAATCGGCATGGGCACGACCACATCTGTACTCATCTTCGTCATCGGACCAAGGGCCCAAAATCTTCGAATTCACATCTTCGGAAACATAAATTTCGCGCTTCTGCCTAACTCGAAAGATCGGCTGTAGCTTGAAAAGTCTGGCTGGCTCCGACTCGCACAGCCCTTGGATTTCGGCCCGAATTGACATATAAGTCAATTCCGTCGAGCAGTCAACTGGTACGCTAGTCGCGTCCTGTCACGTTGGAGACCCGCAATGCGCTTGCGCATCTAACTTTGAAAACCATTGATCTGGGCATGAAGAGTTTTTAGAGCAGAATTAGACGGGATCAAGCAAGACTGACTCAATCTGACACTCCTAACCGCCATTTGCTAATGTTGCGATGAGCACGTCATCGGCCTGATATTTTTTTGGAGAGAGAGTCGAACCCGTGCGGCGACTGTCAGAGCGCCCGCGCCGACGCGACCCCTAGCTGCCGTAGTTGTAGCCGGGCTTTTCCGGATCGACGAAACCGCCCTTTCCATCAAATGCTGTCGAGCTATGGACGCGGCAGAACGACGAATATTGGCGCGAGCCAAATCCGTCGTCATAGAGGATGCTGCCCCGCACGTACATGATCGATTCGTCGCGCCGGATCTCCGCGCGCTCGCGCGCCCACAATTCCGCGTGCGCGATCGTTCCCGCAATTCACTTGAACGCGCCGCTCAGTTCCGACGCGAACGCGCGCAAACTCAACGCAATCGACACTGGCCTCGAGGGCAAGCGCATCGCCGCGAAGTCCTACGCCGCGACGTGATCGTGAAAGCCCGCCACGTCGAACGTCATAATCAGCAGATCGCGCGAGCGCCCACTTCGATCCTCGACCCAATCCGTCAGCATCGCCTCGACCTGGAAGCCGAGCCGCTCGAAGGCCGCGCGCGCCGCGGTCTGATCGGTGGTCATCTGCGCGGTGATCTTCTTGAGCCCCAGCGAGCGCGCCAGATCGAAAACCTCAGCCGCGAGCCGGTGCCCAAGCCCCAGCCCGCGATATCGCGGCGACGCGTTGATGCGAATCTCGCCGACCCGCCGCGTCCATCGCGCCTGGTCCAGGTGCACGCTCGCGTACGCCGCGATCTCGCCGTCGATTTCCGCTAGCAGCGTGATCGTGTGGCCGTGCTTGATGTTATCGACCCATTGCTTCACCACGCTGCGATCGGTGATGTCGGTGCGCAGAAACAGCAGGTCGTCGGCGGGCAGGCTGGCGGCGAAGGCGAGCATCTTGTCCAGGTCGTTCGCTTCCATCAGGCGCAGCCGGGCGGTTTTATTGCCGCGCAGTTTCACCTCCTGCGGATACGGGCGATTGGTCTTGATTTGCTCGGCCATCGGATTTCCTCCCTCGATTCTGCCCCCCGCAGGCGACCGCTATCCTTGCGCAGCCGCGCCGATCCGGCAAGCGCCACGAGGATTCCTCGCGAGCCTCATCCCAAACCTTTCAATGATCCATGTCTGCTTGCACTACCAGCGCGAACCGCGTCAATGTCTTCTATTGCGCAAGCGCCCGTTGGTCCCGATTTTCTTCATCGCCGAGCAGGGCGCGAGGCCGCGTTTTGCGCGCGACGCATCGGTAGTTGAATCAATCTGATGCGTCTCGAAAGGTGAGCTGATCATGGCCGGAAAAAACAAAGCCGCTTCGAGCTATCGCCTCTCGACCCAGGACTCGACCTTCATCTACGGCGAGTCGAACAACGGACCCTTGCACATCGGTTCAGTCTCCATGTTCCAGGGCCGCATCGATTTCCACGGCTTGCTCGGCCATATCGAGGAGCGAATCCACCTGATCCCGCGCTACCGGCAGCGCCTGGCCGAGGTCCCATTCAACGTCGCGCACCCGATGATGGAGGACGACCCCGAATTTTCGGTCGAGCGCCATGCCATCCGCCATGAGCTGGACGACGGCCTCACAGAGGCCGAAGCGTTCGCGGAAATGATGGAGGTGTTCCAGAAGCCGCTCGATCGCGCGCGGCCGCTCTGGGAAATCCACAGCTACGAGAACATGCCCGGCAATCGCACCGCGATTTTGTGGAAGGTTCATCACTGCCTGGTGGACGGAGTCTCTGGCGTCGAGCTGCTGAAAGTGATGTACGATTTCCGCGCCGAGCCCGAGGACATCCCGCAACCCTCGCAGCCGTGGGTCGCCGCCGCGCCGTCGAGCAGTATTCGCCGTTTTGCCGAAGCGGTCCGCGATCAGATTTCGACCACCGTCAATTCAACGATCACCGCCGCAGTGCAGGCAATCGAGGAGCCGGCGGCAGTCGCGGAACGCGCGCGGATGCTCGGCGAAGCGATGCGCTTGATGACCGAATTGATGACGCGCCGAATCGTCGCGACGCCGTGGAACTCGACGCCCGTCACCCAGGAACGCGCCGTCGCGTGGTCGAAGCAATCGTTCGCCGATTTCCGCGCGATCCGATCCGCCTTCGGCGGCTCGGTCAACGACGTGGTGCTCACGATGCTCACCGAAGGCGCGGCGCGCTACCTCGCGCATCACGGCTACGCGGTCGAGGGACAGCAGCTTTGCATCGGATGCCCGGTGAACGTGCGCCATAGGGAGGAACGCGGAGCGCTCGGCAATCGCGTCTCGATGATGTTTCCCACCGCGCCCGCCGCGCCGATGGACGTCGTCGAACGCCTCAAATTGATTCACGAGGAAACCGAGCGCATCAAGTCCGCCGGTCTCGCGCAGGCGCTCGAAACGGTGATGACGCTCGGCGATGCAATTCCGCCGGGACTGATCGGGCCGGCCTCGCGCGCTGCGATGCTGGCGATGGATGCCGCGGGCGCGTTCGCGAAGTGGTCGCGCTGGACGCCGAATCCCAATGGCTTCAACCTGCCGCCGATCGGAATCAATTTTATCGCGACCAACGTGCCCGGCGTGCAGGTCCAGCAGTACTTGAACGGCCACCTCTGCCTCGACATGATTCCGCTGATACCGCTCGGCGCGACGATGGGCTACGGCGTCGCGATCGTCAGTTACTTCCGCAATTTGTATTTCGGCATGATGGGCGAGCCGCGCGTGATGCCCGACGTCGCGCTGATGAAGGAATTTGTCGATGAAGCGTTCGCCGAATTGAAAGAGCGCTGCGCGGACGCGTCGCAGGCAACTGTCGCGCAGATGAAAGGCAGCGAATCGGCGAACGCCTGAAGAACTCGCGATGGGTGCGGCGAAGGCGGCAGATGCGGCGGTGCGATGCGGATGGGCGCGCAACGACCTCGCGATTCGTTATCACGACGAAGAATGGGGCGTGCCCCTGCACGACGATCGGATGTGGTTCGAGGCGCTGGTGCTTGACGGCGCGCAAGCCGGCCTTAGCTGGGACACGATTCTTCGCAAGCGCGAAACTTATCGCATCGCATTCCGGGGATTCGATCCGGCGAAGGTAGCCAGGTTCGGCGATCGCGACATCGCGCGACTCCTCGCCGACCAGGGAATCATCCGCAACCGGCTCAAGGTCGCGTCGGCAATTACCAATGCGAAGGCCTTCCTCGCGTTACAAAAGGAGTTCGGCAGTTTCGACGCGTACATCTGGCAGCTCGCGGGCGGGCGGCCGCGAATCAATTCGTGGCGCGAGATCGGGCAGGTACCGGCGCGCACCTCAGAATCGGACGCGCTCAGCAAGGCGCTGATCGCGCGCGGCTTCAAGTTCGTCGGCTCGACTATCTGCTACGCGCTGATGCAGGCGACCGGCATCGTGAACGATCACATGGTCGATTGCTTCCGCTACCGCCAGGTCTTAAAGCTCCGCCGCTAGCGATCGAACTTCACCACGCCGCGCCAATGTGACGCATAGAAAGGGCGCGGACCAGACAATCCGGCTCTCGAAACTTTCGCGCTAGAGCACGTCTTTTATCAGGGAAATCGGGAAACTCGCGACGTTATGCCAGTCGCGCGAACCTACGACCCGAAAGAACAGATTCAAACTCAGCTTGTCATACACTGGGAGCCCAAGAACACTCGCAACTATTCGGTGATTCGGTTGTGTAAATTCCCATTGAGCCACATTCTCCAGCAGCGTTGAACCCGCACGATTTTCCACAGTGATCCTCTGCTCGAATATGACTCCTGCATCAGCCGACTCCTCTTGCCATAGACTTAAGGCCGACCATGCGATCGGCAAGGAAAAGTTCGGCGGTACGGCGCTCCCCGGCGGGAGCTTGTAGTGAACCTCTTGCAATACCGCGATCAAAGATAGACTGTTGGTTGTCTGGTCAATCAGAACTTTTTCGCACGGCGCAAATATCAGCAGTTTTGGCATTTTGTTTCAGGCAGGGATTTTGGGGCGTAGATCATTGCTCGCTGCCTCGCGCACGGGGGCCTCGAGCACGGTCGGTGGTGGACCGGGTCTATTAACTCCCGCAGCTTCAATTGTCTTATCTGCTGAAACGTTCTGCGCAGCCAGCCTCGAGAGCTGGCGCAGCACATCCCAATCGGGCGGAGGAGGAGTGTAGTCGCTGAACCATCGCGCGCCACTTGCGATCCATCGGTCGCGCAGAGCTTCCCAACTTCGAGTTAGGTCATGATATCCAAACTCGGTCCCGCAGCAGGTGCAGATGCTGTAATCCGCTGGCGGATCCGCGAGCGCATCATAACCGCACACCGGACAAAAGTAAGTCGCTTTCATTTTCCACACTCCACCTGAAAGTACCTCAGGTTGCCGCTAAATCCATGCCAGCTTCTCTCAGGCTTGTAAAATGTTTTAATCACTCCGTCTGGCCGCATAACTGCAAAAAAGTCGGTGGCGCGATCGTATCGAATCGTATCACCATTGCCCAATCTCACGCATTCGACCATCGTGACGACGAGCGCAGCATTCAGAAATCCAATTGCCATTTGCTCGTATTCCGTCGCCGTCGCAGTACCACAATCACGGCCGTGCGCCTGGAAGTGATCTGCTCGTTTCGCCGCATCGGCGAAGCCAGTTGCAACGATGCCCACGAGGTGTAATCGCGTCCCCCCTCCGAAGCCGAGAAAGCTCTACCACGGGTCATGTTATTAAGATAGCAGCTTGTCCCCACGTAAGTTGATTGTACACTACTACAGTAGGAAACTTGAAGAGGCTTAGAACTGCAGATCGACTTCCCATTTTCAAGCTCGTCCGGAAGTCTACTACATTCTCGGCTACGGCAGTTCGCTCCTGCGCGGATGCTCTCCTGGCATATCGGCCAGTTCATCGTAAAACTCCGCCGTCTCCGGTATCGGTCCCGGCAATCCCAGTCCCATGATGATCGGCTGCGCGGCCTTCCACGCCGCTCTGCTTTCCCATCGCGCGACCCCGAAATATTGCTCCGGATTTTTGTGGCTATGAATCAGGAAGCTGCCGTACGCGCCCTGGCAATGCGATTGAATCTGATGCGTCCCCTGTTTCCAGTGCTCGATGAAGCCCGCCGCTCTTGCGGCGGGTAGGTGAGCGACTGTCGCTCACCTACCTCGTCGCGTTCCGCGACTTCGGCTTCCCTTCGACTTCGCTCAGGGCAGGCTCTCTTCGATTGAATAACGGGCGAGGTACAGGACGGGAGCCTCCGCTCAAGATGACGGAATGGACGCACCCTGCCAGAGCAAATAGTCGATCCCTCCGTGTCCTTTGGGGCGCATCGAGAAATCCAGGTCCGCGCTCCATCGTCGCTTCGCGATGGAACTTCACCCGAGACCAACCCCAACCGGCGCTTCCTCTTTTTGGGCCGTACTAACAGCGCGTAGCGGGCATCTTAATGCCACAGGAAGTCTGAAACCCAGTGTGGGTTTCAGATCTCTCCCTCCTACTCCTCTCCTTCCTAACTCTTAGCCTTCGATTGTTCGCGCGCGCGGAGTTCGCGACGCATGATTTTGCCCGTCACCGTGGACGGGAACTCGTCGAGAAACTCGATCTCGCGCGGCGCCTCGTGCGCGGCGAGCCGCGTTTTAACGTGCGTCTGGATTTCCTTGATCATCTCGGCCGACGGGGTGAATCCCGGCAGCAACTTCACGAATGCCTTGATCGCCTGCCCGCGCTGCGGATCAGGAATACCGATCACCGCGCACGACGCGACCGATTTGTGCTCCATGATTTTCGCTTCGATTTCCGACGGCCCGATCCGGTAGCCCGAACTCTTGATCACGTCGTCGTTGCGCCCTTGGAAATAGACATAACCTTCGTCGTCCATATGCCCGAGGTCGCCGGTCATGCACCATTCGCCCTTGAATTTCTCGCTCATCGCGGCGGGATTCTTCCAGTACTCGCGCATCACGACCGGCGAATCGCGGCGAATCGCGATCTCACCAGCCTCCCCGGTTTTGAGCGGCACTCCTTCCGGCGAGACGATTGCGACGTCGTGTCCGGGATACGGCTTGCCGAGCGGCTCGAGCCGCGCCTTCTCGATCGCGCTGCACGTCCCGATAAAGTAGTTCGCTTCCGTCTGCCCGAAGCCCTGGTTGAATTCGACCCGCAGCTCTTCATCGACCCATCGCGCGAGTTGCGGACTGACGGGTTCCGCGCCGCTGACGATACATCGGAGCTTCAGCTTGTATTTGTCGCGCGGCCGCTTCACCTCGCGCAGAACTTTAAGCGCCGTCGGTGGATAGAGGCCGACCGACGCGCCGTATTTCTCGAGCAGCTTGAACGTGACGTCGGGATCGAACCGCGCCTTGCTGCGATACGCCAACACCGGAATCCCGTACGGCCAGATCGCCAGCAAGCCGTCGAGCAAGCCGCCCGCCCACGCCCAATCCGCCGGACTGTAGTAAAGATCGCCGTCGCGCAAATAATTGTACGAGTAATCGATCCCGTTGTGCCCCAGCACGTAGCGCGCGACGTGCAGCACTCCTTTCGGATTGCCGGTCGTGCCGCTGGTGTACATCAGCAGCACGGGATCCTCGGCGCTCGATTTCTCCGTCGTGAAACTCGGCGCGCCTTTGCTCAGCAGCTCGTCGAAGCTTAAGCCGCCTTTGCCACCGTCGGTGACGATCACGTGCTTGAAATTCGGGAGCGTCTTACGATCGATCGCGTCGATCTTCTGGACCGTCTCCGGCTCCATCAGGATCGCTTTGGCCGCGCTGTTCGACAGCCGATACTCGATCGCGTCGGGGCCGAACAGTTTCGATATCGGCAGCGCGATCGCTCCCAGCCGATAGCACGCGATATGCGCGATCGCCGTCTCGGGCCGCTGCGGCGTATGCACCGCGACCACGTCGCCGCGCCCGATTCCGAGCCCGCGCAGCGCATTCGCGAACCGGTTCGTCGCCTCGATCATCTGCGCGAACGTGTAGCGCGCGGTGTGCCCGTCGTCGTCCTCGTACAGCAGCGCCACCTTGTCGCGCAGCTCGACATGGCGATCGAGGCAATCGATCGCGACGTTGTAATCCGCCGGGATATTCCACCGATGCATCGCGCGAAGCTCGGCAAAAGTCTTCGCCCCGCGCACCGTCTGTTCCTTGAGTCCAATCATGCTGGATGCCTGCTTAATCTATTACTTTGACTTTTCAATTCTTCGCTCTTGATGCGACCTGTCCGGCTTTTCTTTTCCGCTTTCCTACTACTAACAGCGCGTAGCGCGCATCTTTTAGTCGCCCCGGAAGCTCGAAACGGGTGGGGGTTTCGAACTCTTCTTCTTCGTCTTCTCCGGCGTCCCCTCGCCGCGCGATGCCCGCTGATGCTCACGCGCCGCGCTCTTGTCGTCGAATTCCACGCCGCGCCCCATCTTATGCGCCGCGAATCGCGACGCCGAGAAATCGTCCATCGCGCACGGCCTCGCAAACGGCGGAACTTCGAGCCTGGTGACGTCCACCGCCGCTGCGGCCGCCCGCTCCGACGCCGTCATGATCGGCGCGCCGCTATGAATCGCGAACGTCGAAATCACCCGCCGCGATATGCCGCCGCAACTGGAGCATCGCCGCCGCCGATTCGCCGTATTCGCCGCCGCCAACACCTCGAAGACGCGGCCCTCGCGGTCACATCGATATTCGTAAATCGGCATCTTGGATCGCTACTCGATCTTGTGCGGAAGTTCCGCCCAGTCTTCCGGATCATGCGTGATCCACATCGTCGCATCGTGCATGTCGCGGATCGCCTTGATGCGCTGGATCGATTCCACCGATTGATTCGGGTTGGTATCGAGCGGCATCGTCGCTTCCGTCACGACCGCCGAGCGCACGTGCACCGTGTCGCCGGTCAGCAATATTTTTCGATTCGGCAGATTGACCAGCAGGGAGCATTCGCCCGGCGTATGCCCCGGCGTCAGCAGAAACTTGAGGCTGCCGTCGCCGAACAGATCGAAATCCGCGCCGAGTTCGAGCCAATCGTAGCCGCGCGTCGGAATATAGTCGTCGAGGATGAATGCCCATCGCCGCGCCGGATCGGGCCAGTACGCGTAGCGCAGTTCGTTCGATCCAACGATGAACTTCGCCTTCGGAAAGTAAGTCAGCCCGCCCGCGTGATCGAGATGCGCATGCGACAGGATTACGTACTTGACGTCCTCGGTCTTGTAGCCGACGCCCTCGATCTGCTTGTCGAGCGTGTCCGACTTGCTCCACTTGAGCGGCAGATGCCGCGCGGTTTCGCCCCAATAGCCAACCGCATCATCGATGATCTTCGGATTGCATCCGGTGTCGAACAGCACCAGACCCTTGGGATGCTCGATCAGGAACGACGGGCACGGCAGCGTCAGCAAAGTGTTGGGATCGCCGCCCTGCACCAGCAACGCGAGCGGCGCCGTCAATTCCGCGCCGGGCAGTGTCCACATTCGTCGAACTTTCGATTCAGCCATTTTAGCCTCGTTGCGACCGCTCCCGCTGCGAACGTATTTTTGCGCACGCCGACTTAGTCTGCATGGATTCAGATCCTGAAAAAGATCTGCCACAGGTGACTCTGAAAAGTCGAACCGGCGCGACTCGCAATCGCCGCACCCGCTCCACTGCTTTGAACGACTGTTCAATTGCGTGATAATGAGCGCCAGCTACTTCCTTTCGAAAATCGGAGTCCACTCGCATGAAGACCGCGACCACGATCCTGATGGCGCTGATATTTGCCGGATGCGCCGCGGCCCCGAGCCAACCGAATGCGCCTGCCGCCAGCGCCAATCCTGCCGAAACCGCTCGAGCCGAGCAGAGTGAACCGCCGGTCAAAGCCGGCGCCGCGTCCTCCGGCCCGACCATCGAAAAGCCGCCGACCTTCAAGAAAGGCTACAAGCTCACGTTTCGCTCACGCACCAGCGACTTCGATTGCACCTTTGAGGGCGAGGAGGACGGCCTGCTGGTTTTTCATTTCGCTACGAAAGAAAAATTGCCGTATGACTATCTCTACACGCCCGACATGAAAATCGCACAGATCCACAATGCGCAGATGCAGATGCGATTCGACCCGCCGATTGGCTTCGTGGACTTTCCGCTCTTCGTCGGCAAGAAATGGATGGTCGCATACAAGGGCACCAGCAACTCGTCGCATAGCATGGGCGAGACCGCGGTTGAAGTAGTGGGCTTCGGGCCGGTGAAGGTTCCATACGGGACGGTCGATGCGTTCGAAATCCGGGTCCGCAACACCGATCGCGAGATCGGGCGCGCCAATCCCTACGAGACATTCTGGTACAGCCCCGAGATCGGCTACTACGTCAAGCACGCGACCAACCGGCCCGTGTACGAGGATCCGTTCGAGCTGATCAGCTACACGAAATGATCCGACCTCGCCGCGCGGTCTGGATTTCTCCGCTGGTTTGAACGATCGTTCAGGAGCGTGATACACGTCCGACCGCACCCCGTCTCGAAAGATTGGAGTTGATTGCCCGAATGAAGATCGTAACCGCGATTCTGTTAGCGCTGGTATTTGCCGGATGCGCTGCGGCGCCAAACAAATCGGATACGCCAGCCGCCACTACTGTCCCTGCTGAAGATGCTCAAGCTCAAGCGAGTGAACCATCGATCAAAGCCGACGCCTCATCCGGCCCGACGATCGACAAGCCGCCGACCTTCAAGAAGGGGTTCAAGCTGACCTTTCGCTCGCGCAAAAGCGACTTCGATTGCACCTATGAGGGCGAGGACGACGGCCTGATGGTTTTTCACTACGACACCAAGGAAAAACTGCCGTACGACTATCTCTACACGCCGGACCTGAAGGTCGCGCAATTCCGCACCGCGCAAATGACGATGCGTATGGATCCGCCGGTGGGCTACGTCGAATTTCCGCTCTTCGTCGGCAAGAAGTGGACGACCGCCTACAAGGGCATCAGCAACTCGTCGCACACGATGGCCGAAACTGCGGCCGAAGTGGTTTCCTACGGACCGGTCAAGCTGCCATACGGAACGCTCGATGCGTTCGAAATCCGGGTGCGTAGCAGCGATCGCGAAATCGGGCGCGCCAACCCGTATGAGACTTACTGGTACAGTCCGGAGATTGGCTACTTCGTCAAGCATGTCACCAACCGCCCGGTCTATGAGGATCCCTACGCGCTGGTCGCCGTCACCAAGTGATTCGATTAGCCGATGTGATTTTCCCGAACCACCGCATTTCCACTGTCCTGAACTTTGCTTTCGGCCCAGTCTGGGAGCCTTGGATGCCGCCCGAGTTCTGAAAGTCTCGCGCCTCATTTTCATCGCGCAGCGATTTCTGAATCGCGAGCGAGTCCCTCCGCTACGCCGACCTACTTCGCATCGACGAAGTTAGGCTTGCGCTTCTCGACGAACGCCTTCACCGCTTCCTGATGATGCTTGGTATTAAACGTCATCATCTCGTACGCCAGCGACGCGTCGAGGATCAGATTCGCCTGCTGCTTCAGCCACTTGTTCACCGCGAGCTTGCTCCACCGGATCGCCAAGGTCGGCCCGTCGGCCAGTTCCTGCGCGAGTTCCCGCGCCTTGGGCATCACCTGCTCCGGCTCGACCGCATAGTTCACCATCCCGATCCGGCCCGCCTCGGCGCCATTAATGAAATTCCCGCGCATCAGGAATTCCTTCGCGCGATTCGGTCCGATCAGCAGCGGCCAGATCACCGCACCGCCGTCGCCCGCCACGATTCCGACCTTGACGTGCGTGTCGGCGAAGCGCGCCTTCTCCGACACCACCGTGATGTCGCACAAAAGCGCCAGCGTCGCGCCGAGTCCGATCGCGTCGCCGTTGATCGCGCCGATAATCGGCTGCTCGACGTCGAGCATGTTTTCCACCACGCGGCGTCCGTTCGACGCGGCGATCGGTCCGCGCCCGCGGCCCTTGCCCGCCTTGCCGGTGCCGCCCGCGAGCGTGCCGCCCGCCATCCCCTTGACGTCGCCGCCGGCGCAAAACGCGCGCCCCGCGCCGGTCAGGATGATCGCGTTGACGTCCTGATCGCTCCGCACGTCGAGCCAAATCTGTTCGAGTTCGTGATGCAGTTCGTTGTGAACCGCGTTCAGCCGGTCGGGACGGTTGATCGTGATCGTCGCAACCCGCTCGGCCACGTCCACTTTCAGGAATTCATAGTCGCTGTAGTCGGTCGCCATGATGAAAGAACCTCCCGCTCGCTTGTGAGAAATCGTGTGCCGTATCGATACGTCGAGATTCCTCTTATAGGCATACCGCAGAATAAGTTAAAACCCGCCCGCCTCCCCGCTGTGTGCAGGCAGAACGTCTCCGTGTCATTTCTGGCCGAAGCCCTGACCGAAGTCGTTACTTCATCCTGAGCCGACGGCTGCGCAGCCGTCGCTCATGAGTACGGAGCGGGGTCGGTGGGGGGCGGAGATCGCGCTCCGCACTCCGGTCCTTCGCCCGTTATTTTACTCGCCAGTGAAAAGCACGGGCGAGCTGGATGCGGATTTCTACTCGCTATTGCACATCCGCTCGATCACCTTATGCACCATCGCGGTGCCGCGCTCGAACGGTTCGCGACGGATATATTCATTCGGCTGATGCGCCTGGTCGAGATCGCCCGGCCCGCAGATCAGCGAAACGATGCCTGAACTGGTGAACCATCCGCCGTCGGTGCCATAGAGTGCGCCGCCAGAGGTCTTGGCGCCCGTCAGGTCGAACAGCACGCGTTCGAGCGGCGTGCCCGGCGGTGAGTTGAGCGGCGGCACCACCATCGTGCGGCCAAGTTCGACTGTCGCGCGATGCTCGTGCGAGGCATAGTCAGTCGTATCCAGTTCCGCGATGCGCTGCTCGACTTCGCGATACAATTGCAGTGGGTCGGCATTAGGCAAAGTGCGATAGCTGACCCGCAGCGCACATTCCTCGGCGATCATATTCAACGCCAGTCCGCCCTTCACGGTGCCGAAATTGACTACATCAGTCGGCGCGTCCGGAAATATACTTTGAAACTCCGGATCCGGCGAAATCCGCCGCGCTTCCTGCAGACGGCCGATAGCCTCGATCACGCGGCCCATCACGGCGATCGCGTTGACGCCCCTGGCCGGCGCGCCGCTATGCCCGCCGATGCCGCGCACCGTCACGCCGAACGACACGATACTCTTGTGCGCGCGATAGACTTCGTACGACGACGGCTCGCCGATCCAGGCCAACTTGGGAACCGGGCATTCGCCGAGTATCTGCCTGAGCGCTGGCGCGACTTCATGCGCGCCGAGGCATCCGACTTCCTCGCTCGCCGTGAACACGAACACCAACGGGCGCTTGAGCTTCGACGTATCCAGCGTGCGCACCGCGTCGAGGCAATTCGCGATGAAACCCTTCATGTCGCTGGCGCCGCGGCCATAGATTCGATCGCCCGCGGCCTCGAATTTCAGCGGCTCGCGCTCCCATCCCGGCTGCCCGGCGTACGGCACCGTATCGACGTGCGCGGAGACGATCAGCCCGTCGCTGCGCGGCGGTCCCGCCCATGCCACCAGGTTCGCCTGCGAAACGCCCAGCAACTCCACCGGTTGTAGCGCTGTTTTGAAGCCGCGCGACGCCAGTTCCTTCGCCAGGTATTCCATTGCCGGCACCGCGCTGTTGCTGCTGACGGTATCGAACCCGATTAGCCGCTTCGCGGCTTCATACAAATAGTCATACATAATTGCCTACTAACTGAGTAATGCCGAAACGCGCGAACTGGCTAATCGCTGCCGTCGTACAGGACGCGCATCCAGATCGTTGTCAGCGCCTCGATAGCGGCGCGAACGTCGGGTTCGTCCGATTGCTCGAACTTCTCCGTCAGATACCGCTCGCCCATCACCACCAGCGCGCGAGCGGTTTCATCGGGGTCGAGCGGTCGGGTGCGGCCCTGGCGAATCTCACTGCGGATGCGCTCTGCCGACGCTGCGACCAGGCGATCGCGCAAGGCGCCATATACCTCGGCGACTTGCCGATCTTGTGCGGCCGCCGCCGAGAGCGCGCGAATCAGATGCCCGTGCTCCTGGTAGATGCCGATGTAGCCAGCCCATCCTTTCCGGAGTTCGGTGCGCGGATCGCCTTGACCGTTGAGCCATTCTTCGGTGACCGGAAAGACCCGGGTTTGCAGCTTTTCGACCAGCTTGATCACGAGATCGTGGCGGTCGCTGAAGTATTCATAGAAGGAGGGCCGCGAGAGCCCGGTCCGCGCCATCAAGTCATCGACGGTCATCGCATGGAACGGATGCTCGCGCAGGAAAGCCTCGGCTGCCGCAAGAATTTCAGACTGCGCATCCTCGGGACGGCGCCGACGTCGCCGCCGGCGAGGCCCGACAATGGTCGATAAGGCGGTGCGTGATTTTCGCTCGAGGCGATCGGTGCTTTGCGATTTAGCGGCTGGTTTCATCGCTGACGCGGGAACCGAACCCGAAGATCGCGCCAATCATGGGCAGATTCCCGCGTGGCATGCCTCTTCTTTACACAATCAGCGACGCTTTAACAAACTGCGCGGCTGTAACTTTGGCATGTTAAGAGATGTTAATTCGTCCATTCAGCGTGTATTCAGTTATAGGCAGCGGCTCCGCGGAGCAGTTAGAATGGGCCGGGGAGTGGGGCTGGATGTGGAATCGACTATCGATATGAGTAATCAGGCCGACACCGCAGCAGAAAATCCTGCAATAGCTCCGGCCGATGCGGCTATCTCGGCGGCGTCGAACGACGCGATCGCGGCTGGCCCCTCAGTGGCTGTGACCGTGGCGCCTGCAGAAGCTCCGGTGGCCAATGGCGCTATCGAAGACGCCAAGCCGCAGCCGCTCAGAATCGACAAGGACCTCACCGCGCCGGAGCTTTTTCTCAATCGCGAATTGACGTGGCTCGGGTTCAACGGCCGCGTCCTCCAGGAGGCCGGCGACGAGCGCAATCCGCTCCTCGAGCGCCTCAAGTTCCTCGCCATCACCGCCTCGAACCTCGACGAATTCTTCATGAAGCGCATCGGCGGCCTGAAGCAGCAGGTCGTTGCCGGGATGCACGAACTGACCGTGGACGGGCGTACGCCGCAGCAGCAAATCGCGGAATGTTACGCGGTCGTGCGCGAGATGGAGCGGCGCCAGCGCGAGCTGATGCCGCAGATTCTCGGGCAGCTCGAGACTTTCGGGATCCGGCTGCGCCGCTACGACAACCTTTCCGCCGACGAACGCAAGACCATTCGCGAGTACTACTACAAGAACATTTTCCCGCTGGTGACGCCGCAGGCGATGGACCCGGCGCATCCGTTCCCGTTCGTGTCGAACCTTTCGCTGAACCTGCTGGTGACGGCGCGTTATCAGAACGATTCGGACCCGCTGATGGCGCGCGTAAAGGTGCCGCTCGGTTTCGGCATCCCGCGCTTTCTCAGGATCGGCAACCAGAACGATTTCATCAAGCTCGAGGACGTGATCGCCAACAATCTCGATCTGCTATTCCCCTCGATGCTGATCGACTCCTACGAGTTGTTCCGCGTCACGCGCAACGCCAACACCGAGCGCGACGAAGACGAAGCGGACGACCTGCTGGCGCTGATCGAATCGGAACTGCGCGATCGCCGTTTCGCACCGATCGTGCGCCTCGAAACGATCGCCGGCATGAACGCGACGCATCGCGGGATGCTCGCCGCCGAGCTCGGACTCGACGAACGTTCGGACGTGTTCGAAGTCGATGGGATGCTCTCGCTGCGCGACCTGATGGAGCTTGCCTCGATCGACGCGCCGGCGCTGCACGATCCGCCGCATCATCCGGTGGATCATCCGCGCCTCACCGTCGGCCGCAGCATCTTTCACGTGATCCGCGACGCCGGCTCCGTGCTGTTGCTGCATCCTTACGAGTTTTTCTCGACTTCGGTCGAGCGCTTTTTGCGGGAAGCCGCCGAGGATCCGAAAGTCCGCGCGATCAAGATGACGCTCTACCGCACCTCGAGCGACTCGAAGATCATCAGCCTGCTCTGCGAAGCCGCGCGCAACGGCAAACAGGTCGCCGTGGTTGTCGAACTCAAGGCGCGCTTCGATGAAGCCGCGAATATCTACTTCGCCGAGCGCCTCGAGTCGTACGGCATCCACGTGACCTACGGCGTGATGGGGCTGAAGACCCACTCCAAGGTCATTCTCGTGATCCGCCAGGACTACAACGGACTCCGCCGCTATGCCCATATCGGCACCGGCAACTATCATCCCGGCACCGCGCGCTTGTACGCCGACTATGGACTGCTGACGTGCGATAACACGATCGGCGAGGACCTGACCGAGTTCTTCAACTATCTGACGACGGGCTATATGCCCGATCGCCCGTATCGGAAAATCCTGCCCGCGCCGGTCCTGCTGAAACGCGCGCTGCTCACGCGAATCGATCGCGAGATCAAGCTTCATTCGCCGGCTTCGCCCGGCTTGATTCAGTTCAAAATGAACGCGCTCGAAGACGTGGACGTCACCCGCGCGCTCTATCGTGCGTCGCAAGCCGGAGTGAAGGTTGATCTAATCGTTCGCGACACCTGCCGCCTGCGTCCCGGACTACCTGGGCTCTCGGACAACGTGCGCGTCGTCAGTATCGTCGGCCGCTTCCTCGAGCACGGCCGGATTTACTATTTTCGCAACGGCGGCAACGAGGAATATTTCATCGGCTCGGCCGATTGCATGAAGCGCAATCTCGAAAGCCGGGTCGAGGTCGTCGCGCCAGTCGAGGATGCGCAACTGCGCAAGGAATTGCGCGCCGTGATCGATATTCAACTGCGGCCGAATCGATGCCAGTGGGAGATGCAGCCCGACGGCGCCTACCTCAGGACGGCCGCTTCCGATGCGGCGATTGGCGCTCAGCAGGCGCTGATCGAATTTGCGGCGACGCGGCAGATCGAAGAGACCAAAACCAAGAAACGGCGCTCGAAAGGTTTCGCGCGGCGCACCATCCGCCAAAACGGCGGCGATTGACGAGCGATTTCCCCCCCGGTCGATGCCGATGCCATCGCTCTTTGCCGAGGGCTCTATCCGCTCAGCTCTGACTGCGTCCCCCAATCCATATCGTGATTCGGCATCACATATGCCACCAACCAATCCCGTGAGATTCCCGGACTCGCTGAGGAAGCTGCTCACCGCATCATCCCACCACCCATCACGATCCAGACCAACAGGACGATTAGCACGATGGTCAGCAAGCTCATTCCGCGCGGCCCATAATAGCCGCTACGGTATCCGTAATAGCCACCGCCGCCACCGAACAACAAAATCAACAAGATAATCAGAAGCAACATAACAAACCTCCAATCCGCTTTTGTTCGTCAACGTGCCCGCTCCGGCGCTCCCACTGCGTCGATTGGGGAGCCTGAGACGAGCCGTCGGGCTCTCACTTAAGGTTAGGAATGTGGACTCCGTTGATGGGACCAATCAGACCAAACACTTGTAATAGCCATATCAACACGACTACGAATACGACGATATTGAGCAGGCTTTTGATCGCACCCGCCATAGGAATGTAGGTATTGATGAGCCAGAGGATCAGGCCGACTACGACCAGAACTACAACGATACCTACCAGTGTCATGGGTAAGCCTCCACAAAGTTCGGGTTAGAACATGCGTGCTAACTGTCAGCGGCCCCGGTAAAGTCCTGCGCCGATAAGAATGACGCCTAAGACGAGTGCGCCAGCGCTCAGAGCCTGGGGAACCACGTGCCTGGATCGCTCGGTGCTCTGGATTTTAAGATCGCCCAGGTTTACAACGTCCTTGGTCTGTGAGGTTGTAAATACCGGAATCGCGAGTCCCAGAATCCCTAACAAGGCGAGCAATGCGCCCAGCCACAAAATCGATTTCATCAGTATTGCTCCTTAATGCGAGGTGGCGCTCTGCACTGTTCGCGTCCCTTACTGTTCAATCTTTGCGAGCGATAGCTAAGTCATTTCAAGAACTATCCTTCGATTTTGTCGCCCTATTCGCAACAAGCCGGCAAAACGGCGGCGACTGACCGCAACGCTGTGCCCATCGAAGAGTGCCGAGAGATACGATGGCCGCGATCCGATTTCAGGATCGCGGCCATCTGCTTTTCTGGTTTCAATCACGACGCCAACGACCGATGCTCGTCGTTGGCGGGAATCGACGAGCTATTCGCCCGGTCGCGGCGGGATCGCCACGAAGTTGCCCGGATTCTCGATCATCGCTTCGCGGATATCCGGATGCGTCGAGAAGAACGACTCCAGCTCGGGATGATTCTTCGCGTATGCGTCGTCGCCGATCAGCGCCGGCTTGTAGGCAAGTTCCTTCGCGATCGCGGGATGGTCCGCGGCGAACGCGCTCCACGGCCGCAGCTTGTTCATATCAAGGCCGTGAGTACCGGCGGCCTTGAATTCAGTCGTGGTGTCGCCGTTGACGACGGTGCCCAGCGTGCGATCGCTCGCCGCAGACGTCGTATCGCCCGCGATTGCGGGTCCAGCCAGGATCGCGCTCAACGCCAATGTTGCGAACGAAATTGAAAGGCGATTCATAGTTCGCACCTCCGTACGATCTAACGAGCCCGAGTGGCTCCTACCAGTATTGTTGTGTCGGCAGGATCCTCAAGCAAGCGCAATTGCGGTCGCCGAGAGTACAGCGGATAGCTTTGTCGCTCGACGTGCCCGATCTTTGCCGATCAGCCGCCAATCGCGAACTATCGCGAGCTTTCGAGGGCAGACTTTGGCGACGCTCTCTCACGATGAGGTCTCATGGGCGATAGCGCCGCCGCAGCGGACTCTAACGCACTGTCTTTAGCGGCGTCGGCATCGATGCGCTCTTCGAGTAATTCAACTTCGATGGCGCCGCCGCGCCGCCCGACATGATGAAGGTCATCGCCTCGTTGATCGTCCAGTCGAGCATCACGAGACGACTGGTCGGCACCAATTCCATGTAGCCCGAGGTCGGATTCGGCGTGGTGGGGACGTACACCGCCGCGATTTCCTCGCCGGTATCGGCGTCGTTGAAGATTCGCGTCACGAGTCCGACCGTCTTCATTTCGGGCGACGGAAATTAGATCAGCACGACGCGCTGATGCCCCGTCGGCTTTTCCTGAAAGCTGGTCACGAGCTTGCGCGCGGCGCCGTAAATCGATTACACAATCGGGATGTGCGAAATCAGGTAGTCGAAGGCGGCGAGCAAGCGGCGTCCCGCGACCGCGGTCGCGATTTCGCCGAGCAGATACAACGCCGCGAGCACGGTGGCGATCGCAATCGCGGATTGAAACCAAGGCGCGGAGAAAGCGGAGGCAAGGCCCGGCGATAGGTTGCGAACCCATCCGAACATCACATTGACGAACGGGCTGCCGAGCGACACCAGGATGCCCACCAGCACGCTGATCACCCACGCGGTAACCCAGATTGGGATGAAGGTCAGGATTCCCGCGCCGATGTTGCGTCTCAACTTGCCGAGCATCGAGACTCTCTTATGATCGAACCGGCGCGCCCGCGGGACGGCGGCGCAGCGCATTCGCGGCAAAGATCGTGATCGCGATCGCGAGGATCGCAATCACCGCGAGCAGCCATAGGTAAGCCTCGACTTCGGTGCCGACGATCGCGGCAAACGCCAGCACCGCGCTGACCCAGTAAAAGCTCCGATCGAGATGCACGCCCGCAAGAAAGCTCGTCACCGACAGAATCAGCAACGTCACCAGCGCCACCGCGTCGGCGTCCATCTGTCCGCGCGCAAGTTGCAGAAAGATGATCCGCACCGCGACGATCGGCCCGAGCCAGTGGAGCGCCTGCACCGCCAGCATTTTCCAAACCGGCGCAACGCTACGCTCGCGGCTCATCAGTTCGTGCCACACGCTGACCACGCCGAACACCGGGAACATCGCGCTCCAATAGAAGCGCGCTTTTTCGTGCGAGACGTTAGTCAGGAACAGGCCGATCATGACGAGGATGCAGAGCAGCCCGACGATCAAGGCGCGGCGAAGCAGAACCGCCTCGAAGCGGCTCGGCCAGCTCGACGCAGGCATCGCCGCCGCTTCGACGGATCCCGGCCGCGCGATTTCCGCCGGACCCGTCGCAGTCGTGTTCGCCGTGGAATCGCTCACGTTCGCCTCTCACGCATCAATCGATCTGTTACCTTTGATCTTGCACCTTCAAGCAAGGTAGCCGCGAATCGATGGAGCATCAATGGCGGCAGTAGGCGGGCAAGCGGATCGATTCGCAGAGCGCTAGCGCGACTCAAATTACGAGAGATGGCGGCCGCCATCGACGCGAATACATTCGCCGGTGACGAATTCCGTTTCGATCAGGAACAAGACCGCCTTCGCGATCTCCTCGCCGCCACCCCATCGCGCGAGCGGTGTCGCCGCGATTACGCGATTGTGCTCGGCTGGCGTCAGATCGGGTGGCGGCAGGATCGGCCCCGGCGCGATCGCATTGACCAGGATATCCGGCGCGAGATCCAGCGCGAGGCTCTCCGTCAGCCCGATCACCGCCGCCTTCGACGAATAGTAAGGCACGTAGTCGTGGTAGCGGGCCCGCCGGCTGACGGCCAGCCAATCCGTAAAGTTGATGATGCGTCCGCCGCCGCCGGCCTTCATCACTGGCGCCGCTTGCACCGAAAACATGAACGCGCTGGTCGCGTTGGAATCCATCGCGAGCGACCAATCCTTCGCGCTCGGCGCAGGAGTCTTGACGTAGGTCGAGGCCATGTTGATCAGGATGTCGAGGCGACCGAAATTCTGCCGGGTCTCGGCGACCGCGGCGGCCACCTGCGCTTCGTTGGTCGCATCCGCCTGGATCGCAATCGCTTCGACGCCCTCATTGCGCGCCGCCGCCACGGTCCGTTCCGCTGCGTCGCGGGAACTTCGATACAGCATCGCGAGCGCGCATCCCCGCGCGGCAAGCGCTTGCGCAACGACCTGTCCAATCCGCGCGCCGCCGGTGATCAGCGCCACTTTGCCCTTGGGATCCATCTGCGTGACTATGCCGTTTATGTTTGTTCGATCGCTAGTGCAACCGGATAGATCGGGGCGCTTGAACTAAGCATCTAATCGGGACGATAAATTAACTCAGAGAACTCTGACCACCAGCGAGGAAAAATAAAATCCGATGCAACAACTTCTGCCGCTTGCCGAAAAAATCGGCGCTATCCTGAAGGATCGCCGCGAAACGATCGGCACCGCCGAATCGACGACCGGCGGCCTCGTCTCGGCGGCGCTCTTGAGCGTGCCGGGCGCATCCGTCTACTTCGTCGCGGGCTCGGTCGTTTACACGCTGAAAGCGCGCCGCGCGATTCTCGACGTCCAGGATGCGGCCTTCGCGCATATCAAATCGGTAACCGAGGAGGGCGCGCTGATCCTCGCGCGCGTTGCGCTGCAACGGTTCGGAACGACCTGGAGCATCTCGGAGATTGGCGCGAGCGGTCCCACCGGCAATCGTTACGGCGACGCCGCCGGCCATAGTTGCATCGCGATCGCGGGACCGGTCGAACGATCGATCACCGTCGAGACTGGCAGCCCGGATCGAATCGCGAACATGCGCACGTTTTCGGCCGCCGCGCTGAACCTGCTGCTGCAGAGTCTCACGCCGTAGCCGCAGTTCTGTCTCACTGCGAAATCGCGAGCCCCGCCGCGGTCAGCCGCTGCTCGAGGATCGGCAATCGATCGTGGCCCCAGAACGGCTCGCCGCCGAAAAAAAATAGCGGCACGCCAAAGACGTGATCCTCGGCGGCCTCGCTCTGCGCGCGCTCGTATGCATGCGCGCCCTCGCCGTTCAGGTAAGCCAGGTAGTCCTCGCGCGGCATCGCGAGGCTCGCGATCACGTCGGCGATAGCGGCGGGCCGATCGGCTTCGAGCTGTCGCGCAAAGAACATCGCAAATACGCGGCGGCTATAGTCGAGCAGCGTGCCTTGCGATTCGGCGAACAGGCCGCCGATCAGCGCCGGCGTCGTGTCGTAAACCTTGAGCGGTCCGCGAATCACGAGGCCGCGCGCTTTCGCCCATCGCCGCGCATCGAGATAGGAGTAGCGCGCCTTGTACTCGGAATAGATGCTGCGCTCGGCTTTGCCCTTGATCCGTAGCTGAAACGGAATCCATCGCACGCGCACGCGAAAGTTCTCTTCGAGTTCGAAGGCGGGATCGAACGCGAGATACGCAAACGGACTCTTGTAGTCCGAGTACATTTTGATTTCCGCTCTTTCCATCGACCAGCTATTCGCTGCGCGCCTTCAAACCGGGCTTGCGCTGGCCAGCCGCTCGCGAAAGAACTGGATGACACGTTCCTCGGCCAGCTTGGTCGGCGTGCCGGGCCGATCGTCAAGATGCAACGTTAGCACCGAATGCGGCGGCATCGGCGCTGGCGCGGCGTCCTTGGGATCGAGTTCGATCGCCTCGAAGCGATTGCCGAACGCGGCCTTGTAGGACTCGAACCGCGCGTCAGGTACGAAGGAGTCGCCTCGAAAGCGCAATCCGATCATCGAAAGGTCCTCGTCCTCGAACCGGCGCTTGGCGCAAGCGACCTCGTCAGGCGATACGTTCATTCCCGCGGCACGCGTCTTGGAGCCAAACGGCAGCGGCAATGATGGCTGCGACAGTACCGGCGCGACCACGGCAGGCTCGGTCATCATCGCGAGCGCGAACCCGCCGGTGAAGCACATGCCGACCGCGCCGACACCTCGACCGCCGCACTCGGCGTGTACTTTGCGCGCCAGCGCGCGCAGCCAATCGACAATCGGACTAGAACGATCGCTCGCCCAGACTGCAAACTCGCGCCGAATGCAAATTGCCTTGAGCATTTCGCCGATCGCATAGCCGGTCGATACTGGGCGCCCCGGTTCGCCGAACAGGCTCGGCAAATACACAGCCATTCCCGCATCAACCACGTGATCGGCGAAGCGCACCACCAGCGGATGAAGCCCCGGCACCTCATGAATGATGATTACGCCGTGACCGTTGCCGCGATGGTACACCGGACGCGTCCATCGGCCATCACTGAAGTCGAATGATGTGTAGCCGGGCAGCGAAGGTGTGTCACTCATCAAGGATTACCCTCGCCTCCGCTGTGCTCCGGTCTCGGGGACTCAATTAGATTGCGATTAGGCCCTCCGGCCCGAATCGGCTCCGCGGCGCTCGTGCCTCCCGAAAGGTCGGCTTAAATCAATGCTCTGGCGGCGGTTCGTCTAGGCGCCGACCTTCTGCACGAGCGGGACGCCGAATTGCGCAGCCGCGTTGCCACCGAGCATCCGCGCGATCGTCGATTGCGCGACGTTGGCCTGAGTCAGTTTCTCGATTGCCTCCCAGGCGCTGGTCGTATCGTGATGCGGATAGCGCGAGCCCCACACGATCTTCTCTTTGAATTGCTCGGGCTGCTTTTGTATCAGCCGCTCCTCAGCGTCAAAACCGAGCATGATCTTCCCCTCCTCCCACATCTCCTCTGTGTCAGTTCGCACCGGGTAGTGATGCAGCAGGGGAATCGTCCGAGTCGAGGCTTCCATCTTCTCCAGCACTTCCTCCATCCATGAAGCTTTGCCGTGCGCGACGACCATCTTCATGTTGGGGTAGCGCTCCATGACGGTGAATCCGATCAGCGTCGAGGCCACGAACATGTGGTTATCGAGCCAATGCGAAATTATTGGCGCGATCGGATGACCCATTGGCGGCGATGCAGTGAAGCCGAAAGTGATATCGGAGCCGCCACCGGCCGCAGGACCGCCTCCGCCTGCGACCGTAAACGCGCGCAGGTTGAGCCTGCCCTTCACTTTTTCGAAGAATGGACCGTGTGAAGTCCATTCCGGATTCCAAAGACCTGCTGCGGGATGAACAGCGACCGTGGTGCCGAGTTTTTCAAGCTCCGCCCAGAGCGGATCGTAAATTGGATGCGTGAAGTAGTGGCCCTCGAGGAACATCGGCCTGATGAACGCGGCCCGGAAGCAGGGGATCTTCGCGGTCCGGCGCAATTCCTCGATCGCGTAGTCGATGTTCTGCAGCGGAATCATCGAGGCGGCGAACAGCCGGTCCGGCGCCCGTTTGCAGAAGTCCGCGATCCAGTCGTTGTATGCGCGCGCCAGCGGATACGCGATGTCGGGGTCCTCGACGAGATGGAACCCCTCGGCAAACCAGGTCGGATACAGCAGCGCCTGATCGACGCCCATCGCATCCATGTCTTTGAGCCGCGCTTCGGGATTCGAGGCCCCCGCACTCACCGCATGATGTACGTCTGGATCCAGTTCGCCGACCTGCTCCCAGGTCATCCCGGGCTTCCAGATAGCGTGACGCGGAATCTTCGAGTTCATTGTATCGCGGAAGACTTTGCCGTTGACCTTGAGATACGAGCCGAGCTTGCCTTGCTCACGCCACAGCGCGGATTTTCCGAGCGTGCGGTACTCGGGCTCGAGATATTTGGTCCATAGCTCGGGCGGCTCGACCACATGCGAGTCGCCATCGAAAACTGCAAATTGCTTGTGCGCCATGATCGACCTCTTTCGCGCGCTAAGCCGCCTCGCTCACCACTGTCGGAGCACCGCGGCCTCGGGCTTGAGCGATTGCTTGATTTCCTCTTCGGTCGGCCACCAGTCGGGCCGCTGGATTTCAGTCACGCGATCCGAAATGAACTGCTTCGGCGAATCGATCCGATAGAGCTTGCGCGCGTTGCCGCCGAGGAACTTTGTCTGGTACGGCTCGGGCAGTTCGCACTTCCGCATCGTTTCGATCGCGCGCCACGCGTCGTCGCCGTCGTGATGATACACGTCCGACGCCCACGCCAGGATGTTCTCGTAGAATTCCGGGTAGCGCGACGGTGGTGCTTCGTCGCCCTCGAAGCCCGTCACGCAGCGCTCGAAAAAGGTCTCGCTGGGCAGTTGCTTCAGAGGCCGCAGGCTGCGCTCGTTGCGATAGAGCTTGTAAGCCTTGTCGCATTCATCGAGCACAAAGCTCAGCCAGGTCGAAGATGCTTCGAATACCGCGGCCCGCAGCTTCGGGAAGGTTTCGAAGAATCCCGACATCAGCGCCATCACTACCCACAGCGATGCTTCCGCCTGGAAGTCCTGCACGTTGATCAGGAAGGAATGCGGCAGGCCCGATGACGTCGCGGTCAGCGAGATCAGTTCCGCGCCGGAATGCTGCTCGGTGTAGCCGGGCGGCTTGAGCGATCCGAACGCGGGGAACGGATGCATTCCGTAAACGACGCCCGTTTCCTCCATAGCCCTCCAGACGCGATCGTACTTGGGCTGAATCGGAAAATTGCCCATCGCGTCGATTGGCCTCACGAGTCCGACGCGGCATCCCTTCGCCGCCACGCGATAGACTTCCTGCTCGGCGAACTTGGGATCCTGCATCGGCAGCATCGCTGCAAAGTAGAGCCGCTCAGGATTTTCCTGGCAGTAATCATGGGCCCAATCGTTGTATGCCTTGCACATCGCCTTGGCGCCCACGGCGTTCAGCAGCCAGGGATAGGTATCGATGTCGGTCGGGATCAGCATCACCTGGTCGATGCCCTGGACATCCATGTCGCGCAGGCGCGGCTTTGGCTGATACGAACCCTTGTGATCGATATAGTCCGCCTGCTCCGCGGTTAGCGCGGTCTTCGGATTCAGATTGCGCACGTTGAGCGCGCGCTGGATGTCATGCTTAAGGCCCGGCCCCGCGAGCGATAGCACGTTGACCATGCCAGGCGAGCCGTGGATGCGCTGAGAGCCGATTCCCGCGCCGGCTTTGCCGTTGACGATCAACTGATCGCTCTCCGGGTCGTACCAGATCGTATTCTTGAGAGCTTCGTACTCGTCCTTGGTCAACCAGTCTTTTGCGCGTTCCCACAACCACGGCGGTTCGGTGACGTGCGCATCGCAGTCAAAGGTCGGGAAATTCTTGGTCATAGATGCGAATTTCTGAATTGGCATTGCGTTCCTCCGTCACCCAACGGTGCACTGAACTGTTTAACAGGTTCCTAGCTCTCGAGCCACGACTCGGGACTGCTTACCACGCGATGCTTTGTGAAGATCGCGTCGATCTCCTTCATGTCGGCATCCGAGATTGACCATCCCAAGGCGCCGACGTTGTCGTCCACCTCGCGCGGATTGCGGCAGCCGACCAGCGCCGTACTGATTACCGGATTCGACAACGTCCAGCGCAGCGCAAACTGCGGCAGGCTCTTGCCGTAGCGCTTGGCGATACCCTTCAATTCCTCGACGGCGCGCAGGTTGTTCAGGAAGTACTCGGGCCCGAACAGATGCTGAAACAGGTTCAGATTCGCCAACTGGCCGCGATTCGAGCGCCAGTCGTTTTTCTCGAACGCCTGCTCTTCGTTGAGCGTGCCGGTGAGCATCCCGTATGCGAGCGAGCCGTAGGCCATCACACCGATATTATTCTCGCGGCAGTACGGAAAGATCTCCTTCTGCATGCGCCGATCGAACATATTCCAGCAATACTGCACGACGTCGATTTTGCGCGTGCGCACTGCCTCCTGGATCTGACTGAGACGAAAATTCGACACGCCGACCGCGCGCACTTTGCCCTGCTTCACGAGGTCGTCGAGCGCGTGCATAGTCTCGTCGAACGGCGTGTTCACGTCAGGCCAGTGTACGAGATACACATCGACATAGTCGGTGCCCAGGGCGGTGAGGCTCTTCTCAATGCACGCCGTCATGCGCTTGCGGCTGCCGTCGCGATAATTGGTCGCGTCCGGATAGCCGACGCCGAACTTCGTGGTGATGACCGCATCCTTGCGCCGCGAGCCGAGCGCCTTCGCAAGCGATTTCTCCGACGCCCCGAATCCGTAGGCCTCGGCTGTGTCGAAGCAATTGATCCCCAAGTCGAGCGCGCGATTCACCGCCTTGATGAACTCGGTCTCCTCGATACTGCCGTAGCCGCCGCCGATCTCCCAGCAGCCGAATCCCAATTCCGAAATCTTGATGCCGGTCTTGCCGAATTGACGATACTCCATAGCCTCACCTCCGGTCCGCGCTGCTTCGCCAACGGCAATAGCCGTGAAGCGCGATTCACGTTTTGAGTTTTGCTCTATTGTCGATGATTTCGTCAAGACTTGCGCATCGCGACGGCTAGCGATGATTTGACTGCGCACGCGCCCGCGGTCAACGCCGCGCGTCGCCGACGCGGCCACGCGGGAATTCCGCGCGATCCTTCTCCTTGACCAATGACAGATAGTGCCGATTCAGTTGCTCCAGATGCTGTTCCATCTCGGCCATCGCCGCCTCGCGATCGCCTGCCTCGAAATGACGGATGAAGCGCCGCCGCGACGGCATTACCCACAGATTCTGCTGCTGTCCGATCGCGCGGATGAAGTGCTGCATCACGTCGATCAGCGCTTCCATCACGATCACCATCACCGGATTCTTGGTGGCGCGCGCGATGATGCGATGGAACTCGAGATGAATCGCCGCCTGTTCGTAAAAATCGATCTGGTCGCGCGCCGCAGCTTCCGCCGCCGCGATATTTGCCTTGAGCGCCTCGATATCCTCCGCCGTGGCGCGCTCGCACGCCGCGCCCACCGCGATCGATTCGATCCACACGCGCGCTTCCGTCAGATGCTCCGGCTGGATCGCGCCCAGATGAAACATGTCGCGTAGTCCCGTGATTACCGCGTCGCCGGTGCTTTCGCGCACGAACGCGCCGCCGGTGGCGCCCTTCTGCAATCGCAATAGGCCCGCGTTTTCGAGCGAGCGCAGCGCTTCGCGGAGCGTGTTGCGCGAGACCCCGAACTGCTCGGCCAGCACCCGCTCCGCCGGCAGCCGATCGCCCGCGCGCAGTCGCCCCGACGACAGTTCGTGGCGGATCTGTTCGGCGATCTCCTCGAACGCGCGAGTAGCCTTGATAGGCCGAAATCCAATCGATGGACGCATCGATGAACGCATTACCTGGTCAGATCGCGCCGACGATCTCGCTCGCCATCTTTTCGAGCGCGCGATCCATCGAGCCCGGCTCGGCGACAGGTGGCGCCACAGCGACTCGCGACACGCCTAGGTCGCGCAGTGTCTTGAGAACGTCGGGCTTGGCGGGCCCGATCACCGAAATTTCGAGTTCATTGGGATTGCGGCCGATCTTTTCGCATTCGACTTTGAGCGACTTCAGCAGATCGCGCAGCCGGCCCATCGCCGCGTCATCGATTTCCCACGACGTTCCCTTGTTCGAGAAGCCAAGTTCCCCTACCGCTGGGAAAAATCCATCGCCGAACCGCGCCGCGCGTCTCACTGCCGCCGGCGAATGACCACCGACCAGGATCGGCACCCCGCCTTTCTGCACCGGCTTCGGCAAACTTCGCACTGGGCCGAAGTTGAAATGCTTGCCGTGAAAACTCGATGGATTCTCGCGCCACAGCGCCCGCAGCGACTGGATCGATTCGTCGGTCATCGCACCACGCTTGTGCCAGTCGAGTCCGAGCGCCGCGAACTCTTCCGCGAGCCATCCACTGCCGATTCCGAGCATCATGCGGCCGCCCGATAGTCGATCGAGACTCGCAACTTCCTTCGCGACGTATAGCGGGTTTCGCTGCGGGAGAATCATCACCGCAGTGCCGAACTTGATCCGGCTTGTGATCGAGGCCGCGAACGCAAGATGCATCAGCGGGTCTGGCAGCGCCACGTCAGTGCCGCCGGAAAGTTTCCCACTCGACGTGTATGGATACGGACTCTTGTAGCCGTCCGGCATCGCCACGTGCTCGACGCTCCAAATCGACTCGAAGCCGTGCGCTTCAGCGCCCAACACCAACTCTTTGAAAAACGCCGGCTCCGCGAATGGTCCCGCGTTCACGAACATCAGGCCGATCTTCACTTCAGTTTTTCCTCGAAGTCGAGCCCCAGCGCCGGATTCTCGACCTGCCCGCCGCATGCGCGCGCGAGCAGTGGCTTCACCTCCTCGGCGAAGTACTGCATCTGATCTTCGACTTCCTTCGTGCTGAAGCCGCCTTTCTCGAACCACGCGTTGAACGCAAAATCCTCGTAACCGCAACTCTCCTTGATGCGCATGATCGCCGCGGTCACTTCGGCCGGAGTTCCAAACAGCGCGACTTCTTTCTTGAGCAACAACTCGGGTGGAACTTTCTTGCTCGGGTCGAGCTTCTCCTCGTCCGCATCCGCGAGCACCGCAGCAAAGCCGAACGGCCCGTAATAGTCCCACTGCACTTCCAGCGCCTCGCAAAATCGCTTCAGTTCGCGCTCTCGATTCTGCCCCGGCAGCACCATATGAATGTAGCGACCTGTCAGCACGCCGCGGCGTTTCGCCGAATCCCAGCCGTACTTGAGCGCGCCGCGCCCGAGCATGTCGGGCCATCCCGCCTTCTCCGATTCCTGGTAGTACAGCTCGACGTTTTTCTTCAGGCGCGAGTTCGGCTCGACGATAAAGTACCCGTTGATGCCGCGTTCCGCGGCCCATTTGATCGATCGCTCGGTCGTCAGCGGTTCCCACATCTGCGGATGCGGCCGTTGCAGCGGCTGCGGAAACACCTGCAGCTCCTTGAGCGTGGTCGCGCTTTGCATGACCGGGTTCGGACCGCCGTATGGATCGGGCGCGCCGATATTCAGCACCTCTTCGAGTTTGCGTCCCGCCTTGCCCGACTCGAAGTACGCGATCGTCTGCTGATGATTCCAGCGCGTGAACACCGGCGGAATCGTGAAGAACTGCCCGTGATGCGAGAACGACGGCTGCGTCCACGCCTTGATAATGATCTCGTACGCTTCCTGGTAGTACGCGCGATTGCGCTCCTGATCCTGGATCGTCGCAAACGGCCAGCCGAACACCTCCGCCTCGCGCGGTTGATAGCCGCGCCCGATACCGAATTCCAGCCGCCCGCCGCTCAGCACGTCGAGCATCGCGGCCTGCTCCGCGATTCGAATCGGATGCCACCAGGTTACGATATTCGCCGCCTGCCCGAGCCGAATCCTGCTGGTGCGCGCCGCGATCGCCGTCTCCGCCAGCAGCGGATTCGGACTGAACTCCGCGCCCTCCGGCTGAAAGTGATGCTCGGTCATGAAGAAATAATTGAAGCCGAGTTTGTCGGCGAGAATTCCCTGCCGAATCTGCGCGACCAGCGTGCGCTGACTCGATTCGTGGACCTCCGCCAGGTTGCCGTCGTTGATCGCCACGCCGCGCGCGGTCCTGACGACCGGCAGATCGGAAGCGCCATTGTGAAAAATTCCTATTTCGATCATGTCACCACCTCCGGCAGCGAATCGGTTGCGAAAAGCGCAGTTGAAAAATTCTCAATCCGATACCCGCGCCGATTGCCGCCGCTTCAGCAGCAAATCGACGTCGAACTTGAACATCTTCGCCGCGTTGAGGCCCAAAATCTTCGCGCGTGACTCGTCGCTCAGATGCCCCATCTCGCGCTCGATCGCCTCGGCCGAATGCGGCCACGTCCCCTCCGCGTGCGGATAGTCGTTGGCCCACATGAAGTTATCGACCAGGTTCCACTTCTCCGCGAGTTCCAGCCCGGCGCGATCCTCCTGGAAGGTCGCGGCGCCATGCGCGCGGAAATATTCGCTCGGCAATTGCTTCAGCTTCGGATACGCCCATAGATGATGCTTGCGATACGCCTCGTCCATCGCGTCGAGCGCCCACGGCACCCAGCCGATTCCGCTCTCGACCGCGGCGAATTGCAGCTTCGGAAATCGCTCGAGGATGCCCGATCCGCAGAGGCTCGCGACCGGCTCGATCGTCGGCGAGAGCGAGTGCGAGACGTAGTTGATCACCGCGCCGCCCTCTTTGCGCGCCGCGCGCGGATCGCGTCCGGTCGAAACGTGGAAGGTGATCGGCAAATCGACGTCCTGAATCGCCGCCCACATCGGATCGTAAAGGTCGAGGTTGTAGTTGGGATCGCGCGAATCATGGCCGCCGAACATCGGCTTGCACGGCAGCGTCAGGAAGCGAAATCCCATCTGCGCGACGCGCTGAATCTCCGCGATTGCCAGCGACACGTCGCTGGTCATGATCGCCGCGGCGGGCGACATGAAATCGTTGTACTGGCCGTACATCTCCCACGCGAAGTCGTTCCAGACGCGGCATTGCGCCATGCCGAATTCGGCGTCGCGCGTCGCGAACATCATCAGACCCTTGTTGGGAAACAAGATCTCGGCGTCGATACCGTCGCGGATTTGATCCGCGATGCGCTCGACCGGATCGGCGCCGGCGCGCCCGCGCAGACGATCCTCGCCGCCCTCGCGCGGCACGTTCACGATCATGCGGGCGCGAACTCGCGAGCGGCCGAGGCCCTCGGCGACGAACCACCTCTCGCCGTTGGCGTCGGTCTCGACGTGTGGCAGACGCGCGCGAAATTTCTCATCGATACGTTTCGCCCACAGACTGCCGGGTTCGTTGGCGTGGCAATCCGCGGAAATCATCAGGTACTTGTCGGGATCGCCGGGACGCGCGGTGCGCCGCCAGCCGTCGATTCCTGGCGTGTCGAGGCGCCATCGATTTTTGTCATCTACTTCGAAATGTGTTTGTTCCATGGTTCATCTCACAGAAACTTCGACCGGATTCGTTTCGGTCGCCAGTCTCGGAAGCGGGCTAAGCGGATTGCCCGAAAAAAGTATTGGTTCAACCATTGCCTTTTAGCCGCTCACGATCGACTATGTCAAGCGCGACGGCGCGGCCCACCCGCTCCCCGCGCAACTCAGGAGGCAAGCAATCATGGACCGGCTCAAAGGTAAGGTAGCGATCATCTCAGGCGGCGCGCGCGGACAAGGCGCCGCCGAAGCCAAAATGTTCACCGACGAAGGCGCCAAAGTCGTCATCGG
>NZ_JAUSKL010000113.1 GCF_030646925.1 Candidatus Binatus sp.
GCTCCACGACAAAGGGTGCATCGCCTGGCCGCGCGAGGCCGACGATCCGGACTCGCGCCTCTCCCGCCTGCGCGAACTGAAGGGTCGCTGTGTGCTGGAAGACCCTCAACTCACGCGTGCAACCCATGTCGGGAGGAAGTCGAACGGTCTCGTAGCGATGCGGCCGGATCTCGGCACCCGAGTCCTGAAAGGTGACTTCGGTTTCGCCCGGCCCAATGCAACCTCCGCCGAAGCTCGTAACAGTGATGGAGATCGGCACGCCAACGCGGGCCGACGAAGGCACTGACAGCGTGGTTGTGTCACCGTAGTGCACCAGTATGGCCGGGCCGCGAACTGTTTCCGGACCCTCCGGCCCAAAGCTCGAGCATGCACCAAGAAAAAAAAGGTAACCGAGCGCGGCTGCGCCAAGCCATGGCGCTCTCATCGCAACGTCACAGCGAGCGCGTACATAAGTGTGACGGACTGAGAACGTGTCATACGATCAATCCTCCTTGTGGAGGCGCGAGTCGCCGCGGCGCATCGCGCCTGGTGTGGGAACGCGCTGTGGGCCCCCTCAGCCGCAGTCCGTCGTGACGCTGCGTTCAACAAAACGAACGGGACCAGCGGACAGCGGCAGCGAAGCGATGTCTACGGGCGCGGTGAGCGCCAACGTGACCCCGCAGTTTTTCCCTGGCGAGCTTGAGCGAACGCTTATAGCGACACCATCGGCCACCTCCGCGGAGGCTCGCTCGAGCAAAATGCCGTAGCCACCGGAGGATCGCGTACCTAACGCAGCGACCACAACCATCTCGCGTGAGAAATCGAACGCCGGAAGAGCAGGCTGTGGGGAACGGCGCGCGTGGATCTGAGTCCAGACCGACTGCCAGGTAGCCGGGTCGCGAACGACGATACGCGCTGGCGTGGCGAGCCCGCTATAAAAGGTATAGGAGTACGGCTCCGCTCGAAGGCGAACCATGGGGACCTCGGGGCCGGAGGGCTCGAGTAGCGATCCCGAGCAGGCGGACACGATTGCTCCCATGGTTACCAAGGAAAAACTGACAAGCTTGTTCATACGGCCTCCTCTGGACACGGGGTTGTGAGCTGAAATACCCCGCATCTTTCGTTCCCGGCATAAGCAGCGATTTGGCCGAAGGAGGGTGCCTGGCTTACCGTCCGATCGCGCTCGGGTCCATCCAGAACACTTCCGGCGTGACCTGCTGCAGCGATGCAGCCGATCTCGAACGCGGCCGAATCGCCCGGCGCCGCGAGCATCTTGTTCACCCAGTAGCCGATCTCGATCCTCGTGACGCGGCCCAAGCGCGAGCGGCTCGATCTCCCACGCCACCTGCGTCCACTTGTTGTTGGCGAGCGTGACGTAGTGGATGCCCTCGCGGTAGTACTTGTCCGGCACCTTCTCCGCGCCGTCGTTGTGCAGGACGATCTGCAGCGGCAGCACGGGCAAGCCGCGGACTTCAGGCTTGATCCAGAGCGAGAGCCGGTTGTACGCGCGCCAGTCCTCGCCGTCGAACGTGCGCCGGAGGTTGACGGACGACAGGCGGTTGCGGGCCGGCGCGGGCGCATCGCGGAACATCTGCATGTCCACGCGGAGGACGCGCATGTTGCCCGGGCGGGGCTCGGTGGGGAAGGTGACGGTGGCGGTGCCGGTGGAGTGCCACGCGTCTGGTCGCGCCATGTCGTCGAGCGTGCGTGACGCGAAGACTGGCTTCCGGAGCCGGGCGGATTCTGCGGAGTGCTCGAACTCGATGGGAAGAATAGAGCGGGCCGGCTGAGCTGAGGCGCTGATGGGCGCACTCACGCAGGCAACGACAGCTAACAAACCTCGCCACGGGATTTGCATGACATTAGAACAAGTCGCACGGTGGGTCAGGACCAGAGACTCGCTCCAGCCGACAGAATGTGCCGTCCTCGGTGGGTACGTTCGGATCGGGTGAACCTCGTAGACGGCCTACTCCCTGAGCTCAACCGAACACCCATCTCGTCACTAAATCATGGTAGTCTTGCTGAATTCCCTCGGGAGCAGGCTCCCTCTCTTCGATTTCGTAGACCCAAGAAGAAATTAGGTTGTCTCCTTTGATCAGCGCTTCAAGCTGAGTACGCAGGGTCTCGCGCGTTTCGGAGAAAAGTTTATCGTTTACGTCGTAGACTGTCCCGATGTGGGCTGCCTCGTGCGCGATGTAGTTCCGAGCGTTCCGGGCTCGGTCCAAGTTGCTCGCGTCCTCGGCGCATATGTGATCTCTCAGTCCAAGCTCGCGCAAGGTCGCGCCCAAATTCTTGTCCCTAAGAGCTTTACCGAAACTCATCACCGATTCGTGATCCGGGGTCTGTTCTGCGAAATCGATCAACTTCGCGATCCGTAGAACATACTGAACCTTTGCTTCAAAAGCGGTAGCAATGTAGAGGGCCTTGCCGAGCGACAAGAAGTATCCATCGAGCGCTGCCTGTGCCTCAATAGGCCGATATCCGAGTGACCAACTCATCGTCAGAGTCTTGAATGCACTATTCTAGCAGCTATTGCGTTGCATCGTGTAGCCTGTCGCGCGCGACAAGAGCAATCATTTGGCTCAGTCGCCGCAGCTCCCCCTGGCCCTAGAATTCCCAGCCGGATACCTGAATCGCGAGGCCGTCATCCGAGATCGTCCCAACTACATCTGAGAACCCAATGTCCGGATAAGCTGTCGCGAGCGCCCCTAGCTTCGTCAAGTCCGGCGCGTAGACCGAGGTTGTATTCGTGCGAGGATTGTGAAGCAATCTGACGGCCGATCCCCCGACTGGCGCCGAGCCCGACCACTGAACATCCGTCAGCGTCCTAGCCTGACTTCCCGTGTCTTCTTCGTAGTCTCCCGACTTAACAAATCGTTCCCAAAGCTGCACATCCCCCCGATTGGTCCAGAGACTAGCGATGGTTTCGCCGGCGCCATCCTGCAGCCAGGTCAGCATTCCATCAACATCCGTGAAGTCTGCGGGGACAGCATTTAGCGCTGCTATTATCATGCGCCGGGAGTGCAAACCTGCCTGAGCCAAGGCAGCGGCTGTCAGTGTGGGCAGCCCATATGTAAGCGACAAAGGAATGCGGCCGATCGCTTCGGCCATACGTTGATCCCCTGCGGCGAGAGCCTGGACGCGAACGGCCTCAACGGCCCATACCAACTGGTAGACCACTGCATTCTGAATAAACTCGACGCCTTCGCTGGTGCCAATCGTCGCTACCAGACTGTCGCCTGCTATCCATTTCCCAAGCAGGTCTGGCCAACCCTCCGGCAAAGACTCTGGGGCAAACGGCGGTATTCTGAAAACCGCTTGGGCGAAGCTAGACAGCTCCTCTGACGCTGCGTTGACCGCGCCTTCCGCTAGCATCGTTTCTGCTCGCGCGAGATGTTCGGAGAGGGCATTCAATTGCGCAATCAGAGCTGACCCGGTGCGATATCCTATGCCTGCTGCGTAAAAGCCAAGCCTCTCCGAGGCTGTTGTATTCCTCCACAGCCATTCGGCTCGTCCGTGAAGTATCGCCGTCTGTAGCGCGGCATCATCGTCTGTCATACGCGAAAGACGTCGTTTCCACAGGGACGTTTGAAGCGCGAGGTCCAACGCGTTCGCGACTTCGTCCTGTGCCAGTTGCGCATCCTCTATGGTCCCAAAGATCATCGTGTCCAACTCCGAAATCGCCTCAAAAAAAGCAAGGTCCGGATCAATGCCAGATTCCGATTCGACGCGATTGCCGGTAAAACCCTCAAGCGTCCAAGGGCCGCTCGTATTCGCTACATAGGAGACAATGTCGTCATAGGTGGCCCCGGTAAACTCTGCGAGAAGGGTCACTAAATGCTGAATCAGGAGGACAATTCCGCTTTCCATTTCCCGAACCTGAGCATTTCGGCGCAGCTTTCGAAAAGCTTCGACACGCTTATCACCTTCGTAGCCCGCTTGGAAAACGGGGTACACCGTGATCCCGTCCAAGTCGACGAAGGCACGACCGGCTCGTCCAACAACATTCGCATATTCGTGTGGAGGGATAGGTTTTCCTGCTCGATAGATCGACCTGAAGAGGAGCACACTGCAGGAAAGGTCGATACCCTGTGCCAGGGTCGGAGAAGAAATAGTTAAGCGCAGTTTTCGCTGCGCCAACAGCTCCTCTACCTCGCCAAGGAACGCTCTTGGCAGCCCGCCGTGATGTACGGCAACTCCGAGTCGCAGACACTCGACAGCAACGTGACCTTCGCCCAACCATTCGACACCAACCGTTAGCGCCCTCGTGATATCTACGTCGGTTGGCAAGTAACTGTCCAAGTAGCCTTGACGATGCAACCGCAGAACTGACAAACCGAGATTTGCCACCGACCCGCGAAGCGGACAATACACCAGGACGCGATGGTCATCATTCAAAAAGGCTTTCGCTGTTGCCAAGACTAGCTCTTCGTCGTTTTGCGGAAATGGGTTCCGCCGCCTACCCCGAGGGGGCTCCGATTTCACGAAGTTTGGCACAAATGGAGTCTGTTCGTCGACCGTGAGCGTCAACCAACCTCGGCCTTCACGCCATCGTACTCGCCCAACGCGTTGGCGAGTTGGGCGCCAATCGGATAGGATCGGCCTCCCGTCGCGGTCGCGCCTTATCCAACGCGTGAAATCTGAGAACGCCTCCCCTTCAGCGAAAAC